>CAYURA010000008.1:0-29931 GCA_964446775.1 uncultured Gammaproteobacteria bacterium
GGTTGGGCTGTTCGCCCATTAAAGCGGCACGCGAGCTGGGTTCAGACCGTTTAGAGGCTAAATAAATTGGCATCTGAACGCTCTGAATCCAGAGGAAAGACATCAAATATACGGCGGCGATATCAAGTAATTGATATTGGCATAAAAAGTTGACTCATATCGGTGAAGTCCTAACAGTTAATTAAAATTAACCTGTCATATGTTAGGATAATATCGAGGGAAGTCGCTTATGTTAAAATTAACGCAATAAGATTATTATTGAACATAAGTTGACCCCGTAGAGACTAAACGTCAACCTCCTGAAAGCGTTTCAGGATGAAGGTATAGTCCATGCACTTAGTAATGAGTGACAATCATGCGTAAGACAGGTCGGTCTCCTATCCACTGTGGTCGTGGAAACTTGAAGAGGCCCTTCCTTAGTACGAGAGGACCGGGAAGGACGAAGCTCTAGTGTACCTGTTGTTCTACCAAGGGCATTGCAGGGTAGCTACCTTCGGTTTAGATAAGTGCTGAAAGCATCTAAGCACGAAGCTGTCTCTAAGATTAGGTTTCATAGACTGGTTAAAGATTATAACCTTGATAGGCTGTACGTGTAAGTCCAGTAATGGATTGAGCGGAGCAGTACTAATAAGTCATTAGATTTTCCCACACTTTTGTTTATCAAATAACAAAATATTCTTCGAAAATATAGCAAAAGACACCATTATTCTGGTGGTTCAAGCGGAGGGGTCACACCTGATCCCTTCCCGAACTCAGAAGTTAAGCCCTCCAGCGCCGATGATACTTGGGCCTGAGCCCTGGGAAAGTAGGTCGCCGCCAGAATAATGGTGTTTTTTGTAGCCAAAAAGCCGATTTTAAAGATCGGCTTTTTGCTTGTCTAAAACAAAAATGATAATATGCTTAGATAGATTATAAATAAAATATAAATACATATGCCCTTAATTAAATCTATTTCTGGTATCAGGGGAACAATTGGTGGTCAGGCAGGTGACAATCTTACCCCACCAGATCTTTTAGCCTTCGTTAGAGGCTTCGTGCAAGTTATTAAGAGCAAAAGTGTTAAAGAAAAACCACTTATAGTTGTTGGGCGAGATGGGCGTATTAGCGGTCCTGCTCTTCAGCAATTTATTAACAGCACACTACTGTTGCTAGGGGTTGATGTTTTAGACTTAGCTTTAGCGACCACACCTACTATTGCTATGGCGGTGATTAATAATGAAGCGGATGGAGGTATTATTATTAGTGCGTCTCATAATCCTCAAGAATGGAATGCTTTAAAACTACTGAACAATGAGGGGGAATATATTAATGCCGAAGAAAATGAAGAATTGATTCATTTTAGCAAAGAGCTCAATTTGTCTTATCCAGGGGTTAATGACTTAGGGGAGCTGAAAGTAGTTAATGACGCGCTAGAGAGCCATATAGAGGCCATCAAGGCTCTTAAACTGGTTAACCGTGACGCTATTGCTAAGAAAAATTTTAAAGTTGTTGTTGACGGGATAAATTCAGTTGGCGCTTTAGCAGTACCGGAATTATTAAAATCACTAGGAGTAAACAATATTGTCTTAATCAATGAGAAAATAAACGGTGAATTTGCTCATAATCCTGAGCCTTTAGATGAACACTTGGAACAGATAAAGGCTAGGGTGATAAAAGATAAGGCTGATTTAGGAATTGTGGTTGATCCAGACGTAGATCGGTTGGCTTTTATTGATGAAAAAGGGCAAATGTTTGGTGAAGAGTATACTTTAGTAGCGATAGCTGATTATGTCTTAAGTAATTACTGTGCTTGTTTTTATCAAAAAATAAGTGTTTCCAATCTATCATCCTCCCGAGCTCTGAAAGATATTACTGAAGCCAAGGGAGGTTCTTATTATGCCACGGCAGTAGGTGAATTAAACGTGGTCCAAAAAATGAAGGAAACGGGAGCGGCGATTGGCGGTGAAGGTAATGGTGGTGTAATCTATCCTGAGCTTCATTATGGACGCGATGCATTAGTGGGAATTGCTTTGTTTTTAAGTTTCTTGGCGCAGGAAAGAGAAAGTGTTTCTCAAATTAAGCAGAGGTATCCTCAGTATGAGATGATAAAAGACAGGATTGAAATTGATAAAGATTTGGATTTAAAAATTTTGCTTAATAAAGTGAAAGAACATTATCAAGGCGAAAAAATTAGCGATACTGATGGCATAAAAGTTGACTGGGAAGACTCTTGGTTTCATTTAAGAGCTTCTAATACAGAACCGATTATTCGAATATATTCTGAGGCTAAGACAAAAGAAAAGGCTGAAAAGAAAGTAAAGGGGGTAAAAGATTTTTTGGCTGATATTAAATAATATATATTAAATATTTTGTTTGATAAATTGAGGGTTTGATGTTATTATGTAACTGAAATAGATTTAATTTCTTGTTTTTATTTATACTTATGAATAAAATTGTAATTTTAGCAGCTGGTAAAGGCACAAGAATGGGGCTTGATATGCCCAAGGCTTTAGTGCGGCTTAATGGAAGATCATTGGTTTCGCATTTAGCTGAATCTGTTTTTAAGTCAGGTCTTGATGATCAGCCAATAGTAGTCGTTTCGCCAGAAAATAAGAGCTTAATTAGTCAGGAGTTATCTAAATATAACTGGCAGTATGCTGTTCAAACTGAGCAGTTAGGCACGGGTCATGCTGTTAAAGCTGCTAAAGAACTAATTCCATCTGCTTGTGATCAGATAATAGTTCTATTTTGTGATCATCCCTTTATTAATTCAAGTTCTATTGCTTCATTTGCAAGTCAACAAAACCGAAGGGCAACTATCATGCCGACCGAACTTAATGACTATAATGACTGGCGCCATAATTTCTACCGTTGGGGGCGAATTATCCGTAACGCTTCTGGAGGAGTTGAAAAAATTGTCGAATTTAAAGACGCTAGTCCAGCAGAGATCAAGATTACTGAAGTTAATCCAGGATTTATGGCTTTTGACAGTAATTGGTTGTGGAAAAATATTGAAAGTTTAAGAAATGACAATAAACAAAAAGAATATTATTTAACCTCATTGATAGAGATAGCTGTTAAGGAAGGGCATGAGATAGGGACAATCTCTATCGATGCTAAAGAAGCCATGGGAATAAATAGTCAGGAAGAATTAAAGATTGCAGAGAGTATGATTTTTTAATGTTTATGGAAAAAATTTTAGACCTACACATCCATTCTCCTTATGCGCGAGCTTGCTCACCAAGAATAAGCCCAGATAGTATTGCTAGAATCTGTGAAATTAAAGGGCTTGATGTTATTGGTACTGGTGATTTTACTCATCCTGATTGGTTTACTTTGCTTAATAAAAAACTAATTGAAGTTGATGATAGCGGCCTATATCAGTTAAGAGATGCTAGTAGTAAGACTCTGTTTTTGTTAAGCACAGAAGTCTCGTTAATTTATAAGGAAGCTGGGAAAACGCGAAAAATTCATTTAGTAGTTCATGCGCCAAGCTTGGCGGTGGCAAAAGAGTTAAACCAAAAATTAACTAAAAGATTCAACTTAAAATCTGATGGGCGTCCCATTTTAGGAATTAGCGCGCCAAAGTTTGTCCGTTTTTGTTTAAATATTGATTCTCGCTTTCTTATCTACCCAGCACATATTTGGACACCCTGGTATTCAGTGCTGGGAGCCAAATCCGGATTTGACTCTTTAGAAGCATGCTTTCAGGAGGAAATGATAAATATTCATGCCTTTGAAACAGGCCTCTCTAGCGATCCACAAATGAATTGGCAGTTAAGCTCATTAGATGATTTAACTTGTCTATCTAACTCCGATGCCCATAGCTTAGAAAATATTGCTCGTGAGGCGAATATAATGGAATTAGCTTCGTTAAGTTATGCTAATATTTATCGTGTGATAAAAAACAACTTAAAAATAGTAGCTGGTGACAAGGAAGGCCTATTAGGCACTATCGAATTCTATCCTGAAGAAGGTAAATACTATTATGATGGTCATAGTCAATGCAGTTTTTCTTGTAGCCCGCAAGAGAGCCGAAGAATTAAGGGAATTTGCCCTATTTGCCATAAACCATTAACTTTGGGAGTTAACCATCGAATAATGGATTTGGCTGATAGAGAGAAATCAGATAAAGCAAAATTTAGCAGTCCTTTTTTTAAATTAGTCGCTCTGGATAAGATTATTGCTAAATCATTGGGAGTGAAAAGTCGTTCAGCTCAAAAGGTAGTAAAAAAATATTGTGAGCTTATTAATCGATATGGACCAGAGATTTATATCCTTAAAGATTTAGAGTTAGACGATTTGGCAATAGAAGATTATAAAATCGCTATAGCTATAAAAAAAATTAGAGCCAATGAATTAAAAGTTAATCCAGGTTTTGATGGCAAATATGGAGAGATAAATATTTTTTAGGATTAATAAAGCAGATTAATAAAGCATATTTGTTAATTTGCTTTAATATAGTATAATAGAAAAGCAGTTATATCTTGCTTAAAATAATGTTAGTAAGCTTTTAATTGTTTTGTGCTAGAATATATTTAATAATATTTAAATACGCTTTATTGAGCATTAGGTGCACATTAAAGTATTATATTTATGTCTAAAGATAAAAAAAATAATAAGAATAAAGAAGTGCAGGCAGTTACTGTGAACCATGATAAAAAAATTGAAGCAGCTGATAGTGCTATTGCTCAAATTAAAAGCAAATTTGGTGAGGGCGCAATTATGAAATTTGGGGACGTTCGAAAAACAAATGTTGACGCTATCTCTACAGGTTGTCTGTCGTTAGATGTGGCTTTTGGTATTGGTGGTGTGCCTCGAGGAAGGGTAATTGAAATTTATGGCCCAGAATCATCAGGTAAGACTACTTTGGCTCAACATATTGTTGCTGAAGTCCAGAAGACAGGCGGTATTGCTGCTTTCGTAGATGCTGAGCACGCTCTTGATCCAGAATATGCTGCTCATATAGGTGTAAATGTAAAGGAATTGCTTATCTCTCAACCAGATTCAGGTGAACAAGCATTAGAAATTGTAGAGACTCTAGTGCGTTCCAATGCAGTTGATGTCGTAGTTATAGATAGCGTAGCGGCTTTAGTCCCCCAGAGGGAAATAGAAGGCGATATGGGAGATCAGCATATGGGGCTACAAGCAAGACTAATGAGTCAAGCTTTGCGTAAATTAACAGGAGTGATTGCTAAAACCAAAACAAGCGTAGTCTTTATTAATCAGATTAGGAATAAGATTGGGGTTTTCTTTGGTAATCCAGAAACTACTAGCGGAGGCAATGCTTTGAAATTTTATAGTTCGGTCAGAGTTGAGGTGAGGCGCGCGGCTCAGATCAAACAGGGAGATAAAATCATTGGTAATCGAGTTAAGGCCAAGATTGTTAAAAATAAAGTAGCAGCACCTTTTAGAACTTGTGAATTTGATATTATGTATAATGAGGGAATCTCAGTTGCAGGTGATCTTTTAGATATTGGTACAGAATATAACGTTATTAAAAAAAGTGGTAATTCTTATGCTTTTGGCAACCAAAAGTTAGGAGTCGGAAGGGAAACAGCTAAGAAGGCTATTAAAGATGATTTAAAAATGATGGCTGAGATAAGAAAATCAGTTATGGCGGAAATTAAGAGTAAAGAGATAGAGACAGCAGTTGAAAAAAAATAAATAATTTATAAAGACGCCTCCTAAGAGACGTCTTTTAATAAAATATGACTTATATTATTTCAGTGGGCGGTTCCTTAATAGTTCCAGCTGAAGGTATTGATGCTAAATTTCTAAGTGACTTTAGTTTATTTATTAATAAGCAGGTTCAACAGGGGAACAAGTTCTTGATTGTTGCTGGTGGTGGGGTTACTGCAAGACAATATGTTAAAGCTGCTAATCAAGTTCAAAAAATTCCGATTGAAGAGCAAGATTGGTTGGGGATACACGCTACTCGTTTAAATGCTCATTTATTAAAAACAGTTCTCCTTGATATTGCTCATCCAGAAATAATTACTAACCCGGAGAAAAATTTAATTAGCCAGAGTTCAGTTATCATAGCTAGTGGTTATCGGCCAGGCTATTCTACTGATTACGTAGCAGTCCTGCTGGCTAAAAAGTATAAGACAGATATAATTATTAATCTATCCAACATTGATCAAGTATATGATCAGGATCCAAAAAAATTTAGTCAAGCTAAAAAAATAAAGGAGATAAGTTGGACAGAATTCAGAAAAATAATTGGCTATCAATGGAAGCCAGGGCTTAACACGCCTTTTGACCCAATTGCCTCGGCTTTAGCTGAAAAGTTAAAATTGAAAGTAGTGGTAATAAATGGAAAAAATATAAAAAATATTGAAAACTGCTTAGATGGTAAAAAATATATCGGAAGCTTGATTTGTAATTGATTAAAAATTTTTTAAAGCAGATAGGGGAAGAGTTGCTCACTTGTTTTTATCTATTTTAATTATTAATTCACTTTTATCTAATAGATTTTTATAGACATCTTCAATGCTTGCTTCGCCATTAATATTAAAAACGCGATTTTTAACTCCATAAAAATTAAGCAAGGGTTTTGTTTGCTCGTCATAAATTTTCATACGATGCTTAATAGTGACTTCATTATCATCAGGACGATTGTAATCTTTAGCTCTTAATAAAAGACGTTTAATTAGATATTCTGTTTTTACCTCTAAATTAAGAATGAATGGTAAACCATATTGAGACATGAAAACATCTAGATTTTTAGCTTGATTTAAGTTTCGAGGATAACCATCAAAAATAAAACCGGCTTTATGGCCGTTTTCAATTATTTTGTTTTTTATTATCTGATCGACAATTTTGTCGTTAACTAATGAGCCTTGTTCAATAATTTTTTCTACTTTTTTACCGATTTCAGATTGTTTTGCTACTTCCTCTCTTAGTAGTAAACCAGTAGAGATATGTTTTAAGTTTAAGCTTTCTGCTAATTTTTGAGCTTGCGTGCCTTTTCCAGCGCCGGGAGCTCCGAAGATGATAATGTTTAGCATAATAAATATTAAGAACTTTATTGGGTGCGCCCAGGGGGATTCGAACCCACGACCGTCTCCTTAAGAGGGAGCTGCTCTACCAACTGAGCTATAGGCGCGCAATTAAATTGTAAGTGGCTGAGGAGGGGCTCGAACCCTCGACCTTAGCGTTATGAGTGCTACGCTCTAACCAGCTGAGCTACCCAGCCTTACCGAATACAGGTCTATTATATTTATCATTTTACTATTCGTCAAGTTTTGATAAATTTTTGATAAATTTTTTGTGCCCCGGAGAGGATTTGAACCCCTAGCCTTGTGGTCCGAAGCCACACGCTCTATCCAGTTGAGCTACCGGAGCTAAATATGTTTAGATAGAAGACACAAAACTTGCCCAAATAATTTGGGCAAGTTACTTGCAAAATATTAATCAATTTAGCGGTTTCCTTTAAGTGCTTGTTTTAAGTTATAACCAGTTTTAAACTTCGCTACTTTTACTGCTGGGATAGTAATTCTCTCACTTGGTTTTTGTGGATTTACCCCACCCCGAGCATATCGCACTCTAGAGAGAAAGGTACCGAAGCCAGTAATAGTTACCTCTCGATCATTTTTAAGCTCTTCAATGATAGTGTTGGTTAAAACATCAATCATTTTTTCAGCTTGTTTTTTATTCAAGCCATCTACTTCGCGATGCAGTTTATCGATAAGTTGTGCTTTATTCATATATTAGTCGCTTGACTAATTAAAGTCATGAGCGTTAATTATAATAATCTTTTTAACGGGCATATTCAATTACCCTTTTTTCTCTAATCACATTTATTTTTATTTCACCCGGATATTTTAATTCCGTTTCAACTTTTTTAGCAATGTCACGGGCGAGATTATAGGCTTCTAAGTCATTAATTTCATCTGGTTTAACAAATATCCTTACTTCGCGTCCAGCTTGTATAGCATAAGCTTTTTCAATTCCATTAAAACTGGTAGCAATTTTTTCTAGCTCTTCTAATCTTTGAATATAGTTTTCATGACTATCACTTCTAGCCCCAGGCCTAGCTGAGGATATCGCATCGGCAACTTTTACAATTACTGAAATAAGTCCGTCAGGCTGATCGTCGTGATGAGTAGCAATAGGGGCAATAATTTCTTCAGGGACATTAAATTTTCTTGCGATGTCGCGACCAATATCTGTATGATTACCCTGGACTTCATGATCAACCGCTTTACCTATATCATGCAATAGAGCGCCTTTTTTAGCCAAGGTTACATCTGCTCCCAGTTCTACAGCTAGCATTGCTGCTAAATGAGCAACTTCAATTGAGTGACTTAAAGTGTTTTGGCCATAACTAGTTCGATATTTTAATCTGCCAATTATTTGTACTAACTTTGGATCAAAACCAGTAATTCCTAACTCATACATTGCTTCTTCACCAGCTTTTTTTATATCAACAGCTAATTCTTTTTTTGCCATTTCAACCGCATCTTCTATTTTAGTTGGATGAATACGACCATCTTTAATTAGATAATCTAAAGTTTTTTTAGCAATATGACGACGAATTAAGGAAAATCCTGAGACAGTAATTGCATTAGGTGTATCATCAACAATAATCTCTACTCCAGTCATTTGTTCAATAGCTTTTATGTTTCTTCCTTCTCGACCAATAATTCGACCCTTCATTTCATCATTAGGCAAATCGATGGTTGTGGTGGTTAATTCAACAGTATAGGATGAAACCATCCTTTGCATTGCCAATGCCATGATATCTTTAGCTTTTTCTTCCAATCTATCGCTAGCATCATTTTCTAATTTTTTAACTCTAATAAGTAAATCTTCACTAAATCTTTCTTCTACATTTTTTAAGAGCAACTCTTTAGCCTCGGGTTGATTCAACTTAGCCACTTCCTCTAATTTTTTTAATTGATCTTCCTGGATGCCTTTAATTTTTTCTTTGATTTCTTGAACTTCATTTACTTTGTCATATAACTTCTGTTGTTTATCTTGTAGATCAAGCAATTTTTGGGAAAAAGCACTCTCTCTTTGCTCTAAGCGATGCTGAAGCCCGCTTATCTCTTTACGTCGCTGGTTTTCTTCTTTTTTAGCATCATCGATTATTTTAAGAGCTTTATCTTGAGCTTTAAGTAAAAGCTCCTTTTCTTTACTTTTGGCCTCACCAATAATTTTTTCTGCTTTATTTTCGGCGCTAGCAGCTTTCTTCTTACTCTGGTTTTGAAAGAAAGCGTATCCTAGTAAAAAACTAACTACAACTGCAATCAGGAGTATTAAGTATTCCATAAATGTAAATACCGATATTAAGCAAGTGAAAAATCGTCATAAATTTAAAGCATCTTCTTATATTAAAGAGTTTTTCGCCTTAATTACGAATTTTATCTGAATTAATTTCATTTGATAATGGAAAAATATAAGATAGGATAATAAAACATGAACTGACACTACTTCTTAAGGACTTAGCGCTGATTTTTGCGCTTATCTTAATTATCGGTTTATAATAATTTGCTAAGTAATATTAGAATTATATTAGCAAAGAATAATTGTTTTGTAAAGTAGAAAAAAAGTAGAAAAAAAGTATGTCAATTACCAATAGAAATGTCATATCTTCGTTTTCAATAGAAATGTCATACTTGGTTTATTGTTTTTGAGTCAAAAATAGTTACTTCAATTTTAGCCTTTCTTATGGATAATAATTTAATTTTATCCTATATTAGCAATAAATATGTGATTAATTCTTAAGCGAGACACAATATTGTTCTATATTAATACCATTAAGCTTTGGAAGAAGAATTTACTTTGGCTTTAAAGGCATGTTAAGCGAATAATATTATTTTTTCTTTTTTTCTTTTTTTGACATTTTTCTTTTTTTCTTTTTTTGATTGACTAAACACATAAAATAACGTAATATTAAAAAATAAGCATCTAAATTAGATGTAATTTTATATTTAAAGTATGAATTTATGAATATTACTGAACTTGCCAGAATTCTAAGAATTTCACCCCAAGAGTTAAGGGATCTATTACCAGAGCTTGGTTTTTCTATTGGTCAAAAAGCTATTAAGGTTGATAATAATACAGCTAAAAAAGTGATTCGAGCTTGGCCAAAGTTTAGACGTCAATGGGAGCAACGCCAGGCAGCTGAAAGAGCCCGCCAACAGGATGAAATTATTTTACCTAAAGAGAAAAAAACTATTTATATACCTAAAGTTGTTACTGTTAGAGCTTTAGCAGAATTGTCACAAATTCCAATTAATCGTCTTCTGACTGAATTAATTAAAAATGGTGTATTTGCCTCAATTAATGAGAAAATTGATATTGATACAGCCACAATTATTGGGGCTGATTTAAATTTAGATGTTCAGCTACTTAAAGAAGAAAACATTACTGAAGAAAAGGAAGAAAAAAAATTGCAAGATATCCTAGATTTAGAAAAGACTGAAGATTTAGAATTAAGGCCGCCAGTGATTGTGGTCATGGGACACGTTGATCATGGTAAGACAAAATTATTAGATTCTATTCGGTTAACAGAAATTGCTAAGGACGAGGCAGGTGGTATTACTCAGCACATTGGCGCTTATCAAGTAAAGCGTAAGGATAGAAAATTAACCTTTATTGATACGCCTGGGCATGAAGCTTTTACTGCCATGAGGTCAAGAGGGGCTAAGGTTGCTGATATTGCTATTTTAGTAGTCGCAGCTGATGATGGGGTGAAGCAACAAACAATTGAAGCTTTCAGAATTATTGAAGCAACTAAGTTGCCTTATTTAGTTGCGATTAATAAGATTGATAAGCCTGAAGCAGATGTAAATAGAACTAAACAAGACTTGGCGACTACTTTAAATATTAAACTTGAGGGTTGGGGTGGAAAAATTATTTCTACGCCTATTTCTGCCAAAGAAGGCACTGGTATTGAAGAACTTTTAGACATGGTGCTTTTAACCGCAGACGCAGCTTTAGGAGATTCCTTAATGGCTAACCCTAATGCTAATGCAGCTGGTACTGTCGTGGAATCTAATGTAGATAAAACAGCTGGGCCAGTGGCCACTATTTTAATTCAAAATGGGACTTTATATCTAGGTGATCAGCTGTGTTACGAGAATATTGTTTATGGTAAAGTAAGGTCTTTAAAGAATTATAAGGGTGAAAATATCAATCAAGCTGAACCGTCAATGCCAGCAAAGGTTTTGGGTTTAAAAATTTCACCAGCAGTTGGCGATATGCTTTATGTTGGTGATGGTAAAAAAGTTAGATTAAGAAAAATTAAAAATGCTGATAGTAAAAAAGAAAAAGTAATGTCTATTGATCAAGACGCTTTAGATGAAAATATACCTAAGGTAAACTTAGTTATTAAAACAGATTTTTTAGGTTCAGCTGAAGCGATTGAAGAGTCGTTAATGAAAATTAATAATGAAAAAGTTATAGTTAAGGTGATTCATAAGGGGCTTGGCAGTGTGACTGAAGGTGATATTAAACGAGCAGATGATTCTAATGCTCAATTAGTTTGTTTTAACGTTAAAATGCTACCAGCAGTTGAAAGCTTAGCACGTAATAAAGAAATTGATGTTAAATTCTTCTCAGTTATTTATGATTTGATTAAATATGTCAAAGGAGAGATGCAAAAATTAGTTCCGGAGGAAATAAGTCGGGTTAATTTAGGTAAACTAGAAGTTTTGGAAATTTTTCGGACTGAAAGGAAAATGCAAATTATTGGCGGCAAAGTAATTAATGGTAAGCCAGAAAATAATGCAATGGTGAATGTCTGGCGTGATGAAAAATTTGTAACTACTGGGGTGATAACTAGTCTTCAGTCGGCTAAACAAGAAATAAAATTTGCTGAAGAAGGTGAAGAGTGCGGCCTAAAATTTGAAGGAGAACCTTTAATTTTAGTGGGCGATATTTTAGAGTTTTATCGTGAAGAGAAAAAAACTGAGTCTATTTAAGTATATATGTCAAAATTAGCTCAAGTTAATGAATTATTACATCGGGAATTATCAATGGCTATTAATCAAGTATTAGAGTGGCCAGAGGCTTTAATTACGATTGTGTATGTCGATACTAGCCCTGACTTACAAACAGTTAATATTGGAATTTCAGTTTTACCTGACAGGTTAGCTGGCACTGCTCTTAAAAAATTAAAAGCCGCTTCTGGCCGATTAGCTAAAGTTATTTCTCAGCAAACTAGATTAAGAAAAATACCTAAGCTATATTGGGAATTTGACGACACAGAGAGAAAAGCAGCTGAATTAGATGAGCTATTTTTAAAAATTGATGATGAATTATAATAATATCAAAAATTTATAAAAATTAATTGTATTGATTTTTAAACAAGACACTTATTTGTCTTTTTTTATTTAATAAATTTTTGACTTTCTCATCATTTAGTTCTAAGCTATTTAATTATGATAGAAGCTAAAGAACTACAAAGAGCTTATCAAATGATTAAAGCTTCAAAAGGAGTCCTTATTATTGGCCATTTGCGACCAGATGGCGACGCTCTTTCATCGATTAGCGCTTTACGTTTAATTGTTGAAAGGTCAGGGGAAAAAACAATAGCTTTTGCTGAAGGCTCGCATCCGAAGACGTTTAATTATTTGCCTGGGTTTAACACAATATTAAGCAGTGTAGACATGCTTAAAGAAAAATATGGCAAGGTTTTTTTTTGGCGTGAAGTTTTTAATTTAATTATAGTTGTTGATTGTGGCTCGTTGATTAGAACGGGTTTAAGTAAAGAGATATTAGAATTTCAATCTGGTGGTGGAAAAGTAATTGAATTCGATCACCATCCTAGGATAGACGAATATGCTGATTTAGAATTGCGCGATTCCAAATTATCTTCAACAGCTGAGTTAATTTATAATTTCACTGTTATAAATAATATTAAACTTGATAAGAATTTAGCGGATTGTATTCTAACAGGTATTATGTCAGACACTGGAAAGCTACTCTATCCTTCTGCTAGTCAAGCCACTATGAAAGCTTCCTCAGCTGCTTTAGCTGCTGGAGCCAGGTATGCTAAAATACTTCAAGCAGTATCAGGAGACAAGAGTTTAGCTGTAATGAGGCTCTGGGGATTAGTTTTAGACCGTGTTCAATTAAATTCTAATTATCAAATGGCCATTGCTTTAGTGACCCGTAAGGATATTAATGATATTTTTCCTGGAGACCAATTAAAGACCGCTTTAGAATCAGAATTATTTTCTGATTTGATTTCTTTTTTAAGTAATTATACTGGAGTAAGGGCGGTTATGCTTTTGTATGAGGATGGTCGAGGTTACGTCAAAGGTAGTTTAAGAAGTACAGCTGATGGCTATTTTGTTGATAAGTTAGCTAGAGCCCTAGGAGGAGGGGGGCATGAGAGGGCATCAGGATTTGCAGTTTTGGGAAAATTAGAGAATAAACAAGATATTTGGCGGGTAACATAAGTTAAACTTTTAAAATAATTTATTAATTTTTTTATTATTCAGTCAGTTGTGTTTCTAGATAAATAAAAGATGAGAAAAAAAATAATAGCGAAAATTAATATCAATAATTGGTATGTAGAGCCTTTGATACTGTAACTAATCAGACTTTGGATCGATTAGTGAATACTAATGGTCTCGTAGAGTATTTAGAAATTGAGCTGGCCAATGGTAAGACTTACCCAGTTTATCTATTAAACTCCTATGGGTGAATAATTAGATTAAAAGGAAGAAAATCTAGATTCGCTTATAAATATAATATTTTTTATCAGAAAGGAGTAAAGGGAGCAATCAGGGAATGAACTTCTAAGTAATAATAAAAGTCTTTCAGTAGAATGAAGGCCTTTTAAACAAGATAAATTATTTAAGCTCTAGTTAGTGGTTTAAGGTTTTTGTTTTTTATGTTTTTCTTGCCATTGTTTAATTAAGGCATGGTTACCATTCTGTAAAACTTGCGGGACTTTATAATCTTTTCCAGCTATTCTTAAAATGGCCGGTCTAGTGTATTGGGGGTATTCTAAAACTAGACTTTTATTATGAGATTCTTCAAGAAGACTTTCATGATTACCTAGTACTCCAGGTATGAGTCGAGTAATTGAATCTATTATAACTAGAGCAGGTAATTCTCCTCCAGTTAAAACGTAGTTGCCAATAGATATTTCTTCATCAATGAAGTGTTTAATCCTAGCATCAACACCTTCGTAACGACCACAAATTAAAATTATTTCATCTAAATTGATATAGGACATTGCTTTTTTATGAGTCCAGGTTTTACCACCAGCAGATAGAAGGATGATTTTGCGTTTGAGATTCTTTTTTTTATTTTTCTTTTTGATATCTTCTAAGGCTTGGTAAAGGGGATCTATTTTTATTAGCATACCAGCCCCTCCGCCATAAGGGGTGTCGTCAACAGTATGGTGCTTGTCATTAGTCCAGTCGCGTAAATTATGTTTATCAATTTTAATTATTTTTTTATTTTGAGCTCTTTTAATAATGCTATCGTTTAAATAGGAGTCTAAAATTTCAGGAAATATGCTTATTAGGTGGAATTTCATAGGATTGAGTGATTCAATTTAATTTTATAATAAAAAAGCCAGATTGTGAAATCTGACTTTTTTATTTTAGATATGATTTAAATTTTTAAATCGTCTAAAGCAGATGTGTCAACGTCAGCTAAATCAGATGCTCCTTCTCGAGGAGAGTGATTAGTACGACGAGCACCATTCTCTGGGTCAAATATTTTTAAATTAACACGTGAGTTATTTTTAGCACCAACAATCTTTAAAAGAGTGCGGATAGCTTGAGCTGTTTGACCTTTACGACCAATTACATAACCCATGTCGGATGGATTGATTCTAAGGGTTAAAAGAACCCCCATTTCATCAACTGTCCGATCAACATTGACGTCATCAGGATTGCTGACGATGTTTTTTACTATCATTTCGAGGAACTGTTTGTCTGCTTCCATATTGATTGTGACTGGACTTTAAATCAGAAGTAGGATACTAACTGATTTGAAAGAGCCTAGACTTAAATTATATTATCTTACCTAAGTAAGATTTATCTTAATATTATAAGTATTTACTAATTATGTCAATTAATTTTATTCTACTTTTTTTATTTCTTCATTTTCTTCTGAGTTTGTTGTTGTTTCAAGTTCTTCTTCTTTTTCTTTTTCATCTTTGACTGGCAGGGTAATTTTTGTAGCTTCTTTTTCTTCTTTAATTATCTTTTTTTTATCATCTTTAGCTTTTGATTGAGCAAGTTTTTTTTCGTTAATCTTACCCTTTTTAGAGGCAACTACTTTTTTACCTTCAACAATTGACTGCCCAACTAAAAGGTTGTTAACACTAGCCGTCATACCAGCCCCTTTGCTAATCCAGTATTTAATTCTATCTCCTTTAACTGTTAATTCTTTAGTATATGGGTTATAGGCTCCAAGTATTTCTAAAGCTCGACCATAAGGATCTCTGCCTTTTTCTGAAATAATAAGGCGAAATACTTTTTTATTAGTCTTACCGATTTTAGATAATTTAATCATTAACATAATTATTTATTGAGAAAGTGATGAGTGGTAAAATTTCCACAAAAACTACTTCCTTCTTTCTTTATTGACAAATATTAGCTCAAGTTTTTATAAAAGTCAAGTTTAAAAACGAGGTTTACGAGGGCTGTTATCACGGCGGGTAAAACGATCCCGATTGCTGTTTGAGCGATTAAAGCCGGCGTTCCTTTGTTCTGGACTACCTTTACCTTTTTCATTTTCCCAATAATGGGCATTTTCACTTAAACCTTTCATACTTAAATTAATTCTTCCCTGATCATCAATTTCAATAATTTTTACAGTAACCTCATCGCCTATTTTTAGCAAATCAGCGGGAGTGCTAATATAATATGGGGCTAATTCACCAGCTCTAATTAAGCCATCTTGACTACTGTTTAGCTGCACGAAAGCTCCAAAGTCCATCATTCTAACTACTTTGCTATTAATAATTTCCCCTTCTTTAAAGATGCGGACTATTTCTTTTACTTGATCTACAGCCTGATTAACTTTTACCATATCAGTCCCGCAAACCATTACTAGACCATCATCATCAATATCAATGCTTACTCCTGTTTCATCAATAATTTTATTGATTACCTTACCTCCTGGTCCAATAATAGCTCCAATTTTTTCTGGATCAACGTTAAAACTGATGATGCGTGGGGCATAGGGGGATAATTCGGTACGAGGAGCAGCAATGGCTGTAGTTAATACCTTTAGTATTTGATTTAAAGCCTGTCTTCCTTGCTTGAAAGTTTGTTTAATTATTTCTAACGTAATACCTTCAGTTTTTGTATCTAGTTGTATTGCTGTTAGCCCAGTGTCTGTGCCAGTTATTTTAAAATCCATGCCACCGTCACCATCTTCTAAATCTTGAATATCAGTTATAACTTTCCAATTACTTAAATTTGGATATGAAGCTAAACCCATGGCAATTCCAGCAACAGGTTTTTTGATTGGAACACCAGCATCCATTAAAGCTAAAGTAGCAGCACAGGTTGAAGCCATTGAAGATGAACCGTTAGAGCCTAAGGTTTCACTAACAACACGGACAGCGTAAGGGAAGATATCTTTGCTAGGGATCATCGGTAGCAGAGCTTTTTCTGCCAAGGCGCCATGACCAATTTCGCGGCGACCAGTTCCACGAATGGGTGAAGCCTCGCCAACTGAATATGGAGGGAAGTTATAGTGATGCATAAACCTTTTCTTGCTCTGTCCATCCATATTTTCCAATGATTGTTCTAAGCCAGGAGCACCTAAGGTGACAATAGACATTACTTGAGTCTCGCCACGAGAAAACAGGGAGGTGCCATGGTCGCGAGGTAATATCTTTACTTCTGCATTGAGATCTCTAATTTCATCTAAAGCGCGGCCATCAACTCTTTTACCTTCCTCTATAATTGCCTTGGTTATCTCTACGTCAATTAAACGTTCAACGGTTTTTTTGACAGCATAGTCACGAATATCTTTATTTAATCCTTGGTCGTATAGATATTTATTTAATTGATCTTTAATAACTGAGACTGCCTCTTTTCGTTCAGCTTTACTACCATAATATTCTTTTACAAAAATAAAGTTCCTGATATTATCTGTTAACCAAGCTTCAGCTATGTTAACTGCTTGTCCCTTGACTTCTTCTAATTTTATATCTTCTGCGGTTTGTAGAATTTCTCTAACAGTTTTATGTTTGGTCTCAGCTTGACTTTTGAGCTCTTCTATTAGTTGTATGGCGCCCTGCATTTTTTCTTGACCAGCAATAATAGCTTCTAATATATCATCTTCTTTAACCTCATTAGCAGTAGCTTCAATCATAATGCTTTTTTCTTTTGTTCCAGCGACAATTAAATCGAGGTCGCTTAAGGCTTGTTGCTCGTAAGTTGGGTTAAATATTAGCTCATTCTCAATTCTTCCAACTCGGACACAGCTAATTGGCCCTTTCCAGTCAGCTCCAGAGATTGTTAGAGCAGCTGAAGCGGCTATTAGCGAAACAACATCGTAATCATTTTCTTGGTCAATGGCTAAAACTGTTAAAATTACCTGAATATCACGTCTATCTTCTTGGTTAAATAATGGCCTAATTGCCCTATCAACCATGCGCCCAGTTAATACTGATTCATCACTAGGGCGACCCTCTCTCTTAATCCAGCGAGAACCTTTGATAATCCCAGCAGCATAGAATTTTTCTTGAAAATCTACCATTAATGGAAAAAAATTTACTCCATCGCGGACTGATCCATTTTGAACAACGGTAGCCATGACTACAGTTTCTCCATATTGAACTAAAACAGCTGAATCAGCTTGGAGGGCTAATTTACCTGTTTTAATAGTGAGTGGCCGGCCAAGCCAATTTTTAGTGACTATTTTTTCCATAGTTTCATTATACTTGGCCTTTAAATTACAGAACTGCAATATAATTGTGCAGCGCTATCTATTTAAAGGACAAGCGATTATTAATTTATTATTTATTATTTTTTTATTTATTGTTATTATTTTCTTTTATAATTACCAATTAGAAATTTTTTATCTGCCCCTAAATCAGTGAAGGCGTCCACTTCTTCTACTAGTCTTGAAGAACAAGTTTTTCTAAATGCAGCCACTTCTATTAGGCAACCTTTATTGTTTTGTAAATAGGAAACAAGGGGCAAGTAATCACCATCACCAGAAACTAGAATTATTACATCTAATTTACTGGCTAATTTAATAGCGTCAATAGCAATGCCAATATCCCAATCAGCTTTTTTAGCGCCACCAGCAAATATCTGTAAGTCTTTCATTCTAACTTCAAAACCTTGCTGAGCCAGAGCTTCAAAGAAAGAATTTTCGTCTTCATTTTCGGCTCGAATAACATAAGCAGTGGCTCGAATAAGCTTACGCCCAGCCACTGTTTGATCAAGTATTTCCTTAAAGTTAACGCGTCTACCATAAAGATTTTTGGCTGAATGATACATATTTGAGACATCTACTAAGACACCAACGCGTTGTTCTTTATGTTTAATCATAGGAAATTTATTTTTTTATTATTTCATCAGAGTCTTCATTCTCATCTATTTCCTCATTCTCAGTTGCAGCAGTATATTTTTTTTCTTTTAAGAGTGCCTCTTCTTCTTCTGCCTGTAGCTTGCTAGCAATCTTTAATTTTAATTTTACAGCTAAGTCTTTAAATTGTTCAGAGTTTTCTTTTTGCAAATATTTTAGAAGTTTTCGACGTTCACCCACCTTTTTTAAAAGACCACGACGAGAGGAGAAGTCATGTTTGTGTTGCTTTAAGTGTTCAGTTAAACCTTTTATTTCTTCAGTTAAAATAGCAATTTGCACTTGCGGTGATCCAGTATCAGTATCATGAACACGGAATTTTTTAATGATTTTTTCTTTAACTTTTTTATCTAACATATTTTTTCGCTTTTCCAAGAAAAGGGGTGTCTACCCTTTTCCGAGAGAAAGTGTAATTAAATTAACGTCTTTATTTAAGAGTGTTTATTTTTTTAGTTAAGCGTGATTTTTTTCTAGCAGCAGCAGCCTTTTTAATAACTCCTGTTTTAGCTGCTTTATCAATATTCTTCATTAATTTAGGCAACTCTTCTTTAACAGTTTTGTCTATTGCTTGAACTTTTTTAAGGCTATTTTTTATTGACTCTTTCATTACCTTCTTTATTTGTGAATTTTTGGCTGCTCTTTTTACGCTTTTGCGTAATTCTTTTTCAGCCGATTTCTTGTTTGGCATAAGTAGTTTATATATTATTGATTTATTAAAACATCCTTAATCTATCATAAAATTGAATAAAAATCAAGAGCTTCTGCTCTAAAAGATGGAATTTTGTTCAGTCCCTGGTCGGGGTACTGGGACTTGAACCCAGAATCTCCTGCTCCCAAAGCAGGCGCCTTAGCCAGTTAGGCCATACCCCGTATATTTAGCCATTTTGTGCCCCGGGTCAGAATCGAACTGACGACACAAGGATTTTCAGTCCTATGCTCTACCACTGAGCTACCGAGGCAGACAATATGATAATATTAGTTGCGGGAGTCGGATTCGAACCGACGACCTCCAGGTTATGGGCCTGGCGAGCTGCCAACTGCTCTATCCCGCTTGTTTTTAATTTATTATAACTTTGAGGTGGGCAATGGAGGACTCGAACCTCCGACCTCAACATTATCAGTGTTGCGCTCTAACCAACTGAGCTAATTGCCCTTTTTTTGGAAAGTAACAATAAAAAATAAGTTCTTGGCAACTTCTGGCTAAAATATATCAGAAGCGTTATAAAAAAGCAAGACTTATTTAAACTTATTTAAACCTTCATTTATCAGCTTGCCAATAGAGCATAGAGTTCGCTTTTAATATCAGACTTACCTTTTTTATTGTCCAGGTCAATATCTAATAAATTTTGCCAGTAATTTTTTAGCTCTGTTAAGGAGAAATTGTTTGATTGCTGTAGCGCTTTTTTTATTACAAAAGGATGAAGCTTGAGAGAGTGAACTATTTGATTGTCTGATAGATTATTACCACTCTTTAGGTATTTAATACTCAAGATAATTCTTATTTGTCTTTGGAGCATGGCTAAAATATATTGTAGGCTTAAGCCAGCATCTAGCTGTTCTTCTAAAAGACGTAGAGCAAGGGCTTTGTTTTTAGCCCCCAAAGCATCTGTAAGGGCAAAAATATTTTCTTCAGTTTCGCCTTTAATTAATTCCTCTACTAAAATATTGCTAATTTCTTGGCCATTGGCCGCAGCTATTAATTTATTAGTCTCATTGTTTAGACGATAGAGATTGTTGCCAATTTTTAAAATTAATAGATTTAAGGCTGAGTTATTTATTTTAGCTTTTTTTTCGTTAATTATTTCTTTAACGAATAAACTTAATTGAAAATTATTTAAGTTTTTGAATTCTTGAACGTAAGGTTGTTTTAATAGGTAGTTAAGTAGTTTTTTGGCACCTGCTTGAAGAGCTGTTTTTTTAATTAGATCTTCATTAAAAATAATAATGTTATCATCGTCTCCTTCATTTTTTTTAATTAGCTCAACTAAGATGGAAAAGAGGCTTTCTTGTTTGTTCTCGAAGATGTTCTCAATGACGACCATTCTTTTTTTTGTAAACAAAGAGCCACTGCTAAGACTGTCACTTAAATTTTTAGCAGACAGTTTGGCGCCATCTAAAATAGAGAGGCTTTGTCCCAGCGGATCAAGCTTATCAATATACTTATTTTTTAATTCTTGTAATTTTTTTTGGCGGCGAAAAGACTCACTACCATGAAGCAGGAAAATCATAGTTTAGCTATTTTATAGTCTTTTATAGTTTGGCCCAAAAACTTAGATCCCAGTTTTGTAAATTTTTCCGATTCATCGCTAATATAGAATTGAAGCTTGCCCTCTTTACTATTTTCAGTTTGAAATTCAGGGTGTCTTTGCAAGTAGTTTTTTAATTTAATAGAGATAATATGGCCAGGATCAAAAACCTGGCAGTGTGAGCCCATTATTTTGCGAATATCTTTTAATAGAAAAGGGTAATGAGTGCAACCCAGAATTAACTCTTGGACCCTTTTTTCTTTTAGAGGTTTTAAATATTTTTTCAATATTTTATGGATTATATCCTTAGATACTGGCCATTCTTCGATTAAGGGGACTAATAAGGGGGTGCTATTACTGATAATTTTAGCTTGGTTATTAATTTTTTTGATTTCTAAATTATAGGCTTGTGAATTAATAGTGGCGCGGGTGCCAATTACGCCAATTCTTTTGCTTCTTGATACCTCTTCTGCTAGTGGAATAATTACACCCAAAATTCTTCTATCAGGATAATTATTAATTAAATATTCTTTTTGCAATCGTCTTAAAGCTTGAGATGAGGCAGTATTGCAAGCTAAAATAATTAAGCGAACACCTTGTTTAAAAAGAAAGTCAACTGCTTCTAAGGTGTAATGATAGATAGTTTCTTGGGAGTGATTACCATAAGGAACTCTAGCAGTGTCAGCCAAATAGAGATAATCATATTGAGGGAGGTCTTTTAAAAAGTGTTTTAGGATATTTAAACCACCAAGTCCTGAGTCAAAAACACCGATAATATTTTTTTCTTTATTTTTTAACATAATGTTTAAATTGTTCGCCTCTTTCTTTATAATTTTTAAATAAGCCAAAACTAGCACAAGCGGTAGACAAGAGAACAATATCTCCTGTTTGAGCTAAATTTTTGGCTATTTTAACGGCCTCAGCCATACTACTCACTTGTTTTATTTTGTTTTCAGGATATTTTGCTATTTTTAAGTCTACTATTATCTTTGGGCTAGCTTGGCCAGTGAAAAGGATGACGTATTTAACCTTTTGCTTGATTAATTTAGCTAAAGCCTTAAAGTTAGCCCCTTTATCAGCGCCACCAGCTAAAAGAATAATAGGACTGTTAAATGAGATTAAGTCCAGGGCGGTGCTTTCTGGAGTGGTGGAAAAACTATTATCATAATATTTTATTCCATTCTTTTTCATTATTAGTTCCAGTCGATGTTCTAGATTAGAGAAGTTTTTAATTACTGATTGATAAACTTTTTTATTTATTTTAAGCCTCTGGCATAAGGTGACGGCGGCGGCAATGTTTTCTTGATTATATGATCCCTCTAATTTAGAAGGCAACGCTGAAGATTTAAAATATATTATTTTAGTGTTCAGTGTTATTCCTTTTAAGTTAGTTTTAATTTTTTCATTCGCAATGAGAATTTTATTTTCAGGATTGTTTGCTATATTTAATTTAGCTTTAAAGTAACTACCAAGGGATTTATGGTAGTTTGGGTTTAGAGGGTCAGCAGGCAACAAATGTTCTTTAAAAATATTGGTAATAATTGCATAACGGGGACTAATTTTTAATTCTTCTAGTTGAAAGCTAGATAATTCCAAGATTATCCAATCATCTTTTTTAATTTTATTAATAAAACTAAAGGGAGCTATGCCGATATTACCGCCTAAAAAAACTTTTCTTTTATCTGCTTTTAAGATAGCAGTAATTAATGAGGCGGTAGTGCCTTTACCCTTACTGCCGGTTACACCAATAATATTTTTACTAGGACAAATTGCTAAAAAATATTCCATGGCGCTGCTAAGAAGAGTCCCATGGGCCTTTGCTTGTTTAATCCCCGGGCAGTCTAGTGGCCAGCCAGGTGAGCGAAATAGTAAGTCAAAATCTTTTAAATTATAATTAAATTTTTCTTCAAGACGCCAGTAGAGCTTAGGTATATATTTTTTTAAACTTGGCTGTGATTCCAAAACTTTTATTAATTGTTTTTTATTACGCCTATCACAAATAGTCACATTAGCTTGGTATCTATTTTCTATTAACCAAGTTAAAAAAGCTAGATTTTCCTTGCCAAGCCCTAGAAGAGCGATATTGTTTGAGTCAATATGCATAAAAATATTTTTTACTTAAGGTCAGCCCAGGTCTTAGCACTTTTAGAGTCGACTATAATTGGCACTGATAATTTAATTACTTCACTCATTAATTTACTAATAATAGCTTGATATTTTTCTAGTTTATCGGCCCTAATTTCAAAAATTAATTCATCATGAATTTGTAGCAAGAGTCTAATTTCAGATTCTTGATTTTTAATGATTTCATCAATATTAATCATCGCTTTTTTTATCATATCAGCCGCACTTCCTTGAATAGGCATATTCATTGCCATCCTTTCTCCAGCTTTTTTTATTTGCATTAAAGAAGATTTTAATTCTGGTAGTGGTCGGCGCCTTTTAAAAATGGTTTCAGCGTAACCACGGTTAATGGCGGTTTTAATATTTTTATCCATCATTTTTTTAATATTTGGATAAACTTCAAAGTAGCGATCAATGAAAGCGCGAGCTTCGACATAACTAATGCCGGCAGCCTGGCTTAAACCATGCGGACCTTGGCCATAGAGGATGCCAAAATTAGTGGCTTTTGCCGCTTGTCTCATTTCTTTGGTGACCTCACTGAGTTTTACGTTATTAATCGCGGCGGCAGTAGCGCTATGGATATCTTCCTGGTGTAAAAAAGCTTTAATCATTTTTTGGTCTTTTGATAGGTGGGCGGCTAGGCGTAATTCAATTTGAGAATAATCTAAGCCTAGAAGTCGATAACCTTTTTGAGCTTCAAAGGCTCTCCTTATCTCTCGACCTTCAGCACTACGAGTAGGAATGTTTTGTAGATTAGGCGTAGCTGAGGATAATCTGCCAGTTGAGGCCACTGTCTGTTTAAAGTTAGTGTGCAAACGACCATCTTTTTTATTAATTAATTCGGGTAAGGCTAGAACGTAAGTGTTTTGGAGCTTGCTCACTTCTCGATAGGATTTTATTAGAGGGATTATCTCATGCTGATCTTTAATTTTTTCTAACTCATTATCAGCGATGGAAATGCCGGTTTTGGTTTTCTTTAAGCCCTTGCTAGTTATGACGAGTTTATCAAATAATATGGCTTGAAGTTGCTTGGGGGAGTTAATGTTAAAATCTTCTTGGCTAATTTTATGTATTTTTTTGCTTAAGTCTTCTAATTTTTTGGCTAATATTTTGGCTAATGATTTAAGTGGTTTGGGATTTAAAATAATACCTTGCTCTTCCATTTTTGCCAAGACGGTAATTAAGGGCATTTCTATTTTATTAAATAATTTTAAGAGCTTAGCCTCTTCTAATTTTTTTAAGAGTATGCTTTGTAATCGCCAAATATAATTAGCTTCTGTGGTCGCAAACTCTGTGATAGCCTCCTGCTTTATTTCGCTCAAACTTAACTTATTTTTGCCATTTCCCTGTAGATCTTGAAGGCTAGTTTTTTCTTCAGTTAATTCTTGTAATATCAAATCACCTAAGTCGTGATTAAGTGTTTCAGGGTGTAATAGATATGAAGCGATTAAGGTGTCAAAGCTTAATCCTTGCATTTTAATATTTTCTTGGAATAAAAAGCGTTGAGTGGTTTTTAAGTCATGACCATATTTTAAAATTTTCTCATTTTGTAAAATAGATTTAAGCTCTTGTAAGTTTTTAGCTTGAGTGTTGTTTTCTTGCTTGAAGTTAAATAAATCTAATTTTTTTTCTAGATTATTTAGGGCTAGGTAGTGGGCTTCATTATTTTTGAAAGAAAAGGCTAGACCAAATAGCTTAGACTTAAAAGGATTGTCAGTTTCACTAATTAAACTTAAGGCAAAAGATTTTTCTTGGCCTAAATTTAAGAGAAAGTTTTTAAAATCAGTATCATTATTGATTAAATTTATTTTTATTTTTAACTTTTTGTTTTCTATTTTTTTTTCATCACTTCCTGATTCAGTTACTTTAACTCCATGTTTTAAATTTTTTATTTGGTGCAATTTATTAAGCAATGATTTAAATTCGAATTTAATGAACACATCTTTAGCTTTCTCTTCATCAAAGGATGAGAGTCTAAAATCTTCCCAGGAAAATTCTAATTTTGCTTCGGTGTCGATAGTAGCTAGGCTACGACTAAAAAACGCAGATTCTTTTCCGGTTCTGAGCAGTTCTTTAGTTCGGGCTTTGATTTCTGGGCTGTCATTGTCTAGCGCTTGATATATTCCTTCTAGATTATAGAATTTTTTTAAAAGTTCAGTTGCTCCCTTTTCTCCAATTCCTTTTACTCCGGGAATATTATCGCTCGGATCACCTCGAAGACCTTTATAGTCAATTAGTTGTTTTGTTGTAAAACTATATCTTTTTTTAACCTCTTCTGGAGTATATATTTTACTCTCATTAAGGCCTTTGCCCATTGTATAAACAGAAGTTCTTTCACTCACCAGTTGCAAGGTGTCCATATCGCCAGTAATTATAATATTATGCCAATCTGTTTCTTTCTCGGCTCTTTTTACTAAGCAACCGATTAAGTCGTCTGCTTCTAGACCATCTTGTTCAAAAATAGGGATATCAAGAGCTTTAGCGATCTCTTTTACTAAAGGAATTTGAGCATACAATTCATCAGGAGCTTTAACTCTAGTAGCTTTATATTCAGCATACTGCTTATGTCTGAAAGTTGGAGCAGGGCGATCTAAGGTAAGGACAACAAACTCAGGCTCTAATTCTAGAAAAGATTTGAGAATAAAGGCGGTAAAGCCATAGACCGCATTTACCATCGTTCCATCTTGAATGGCTAAAGTGGGTGGAAGAGCGTGAAAACTACGATGAATAAGGGCATTGCCGTCGATAATAACAAATTTTTTATTGATATTTTTCATACTCTTATTTTAGCACGAGGACTAAGATAGGCAAAGATGTGACAATTTATTAAAAAAGCGTCACTTAAAATGACGCTTATATTATTTTAAACCATGTTTACGGATGATTGTAATCCGTTTTTTTGGTCCGGATGGTGATTTTTTAATGGGATCAAAATAGGCCCCATCTTGAAAAATTGCTTCTACCGGTTTAGGTAGTTCCGGCGTCACTCCAGTGATACCAGGTGCGCCAATTATTGTTTTCCTCATCATATTAAATTTGTCACTATCTTAGGGTTAATAGCCCTGATTGTCAAGGTGTTAATAGTCGAGGTGTTATAGGAAGCTTATCGCTTTAACTTTTATCTGCTAAAATAGCAAAGTGGGGTATTGCTCCTTGATTTAAATATGTTTATATAAATTATGTTGATTGTTATTAGTTTGTTAATTTTAGCGATAAGCTTTTTTTTCATCCTGTCTCAGGGAGCTGATTTGCTTTTGGTAAACTTAAAAACATTGGCTGAAAAAACTAAGATACATCCAGTTCTATTAGGTTTAATGTTGGGATTCTTAACTACCATCCCTGAATTTATGGTAGGTCTTAATTCTATCCGTCAAGGTGTGGCTAGTCTATCAGTTGGTAATATCTGGGGTGGCATTATTGTAATTTTAGCTCTCATTTTAGGTCTCTCTATTGTGCTACAAAGAGAAATAAAGACAGATGGTCGTCTTTCGGTTGTTTTACCCAGTTTTATTTTTATAATATTTTCTTTATTTTTAGGCTTAAAGGGTTATTTAAATTTTTATGATGGTTTACTATTATTAACATTTTATTTAGTTATCGTTTATTTAGATTTTTTAGCTGGTGGACATTATCGATCTGATACCTTAACCCAAGAAGCTGTGCTTAAAGCAGAAGGTATTAACAAGGTAAAACCTTGGATTGGCAGGCGTCTATATAATTTTCAAAGGAGGTATAAGGTAGAAAGTATATGGGCTTTTATCGGTTTATTTTTGGTGATTGTTTCTTCATATGCGATTATGGAAATAGCTGATATTTTCTTAGAAATTTACCCGTTGCCGCCATTCCTTGTGGGTTTACTCATTTTCTCTATTGGCACTAATTTGCCCGAAATCGCTGTAATGATTAGATCTTTTAAGTTAAAGTCTGGCGATATTTCCTTTGGTCACTTAGTTGGTTCAGCAGTTAGCAATATACTAGTTTTAGGTTTATTAAGTTTTATGACTAAAATTGAAATTAATGTTTCTTGGCGCTATTATTTCTTAATGATGTTTATGACCTTTGTTCTGGGAACGGTAGCTTGGTTTTATGTCAGCGAAAAGAAATTTGATCGTCGGGAGGGCTTAATTCTTATTTTCCTTTACTTAGCCTTTGTTGCTTATGAATCATTTTTATAGTTCTTATTGAATGATGATTCTAAAAAATCTTAAAATAAGTTAATAATTATTTTGGGTTCGTTTTTATCCAGTTCTTTGGCAAAATACTAGGTTGTTTAATTAGTAATAATTATCTTTATGAATTTTGAAAGAAGTGTAATAGAAAATATGAAGAAATCCCAAAAAGAGGCCTTTGCTATTAAAAAGGAAGACTTAGATTTATTGTGTAAAATATTGTAAGAAAAATACGGCCAAGAAAAATTACCTAAAGATTTGGTTCTAGAAATGCTTGATATTCGCAGAAAAATTAAAGATGAGATTGAAAGAGAAAATTTCGTCGATGGAATAGATAGTGCTGCCGATGACCGAATTAAGCTATTAGTGTTGGGTATTTCCATGCCAGATTTAAAAAAGGAGAATCTCGCAGACATAGCTGAGAATTCAAATGGTGACGTTGAGATATTTTTTAAGGATGGTAAAAAGAAACCTTTAGATGATGATGAGATAGATCTCTTGCTTTCCCTTAGATTGTATTTTGATTCCTATCGACTAGATCATAATGCGAATAAATTTAGGAATAAGCTTGATGAATTACAGTCTGAAATTATTAACGATGTTGACAACAGGAAAATAAATTTTTATTCAGAGAAAGAAAAGACTGATGAATTAACCGCTGGTTTAAAGGAAAAATATGGAGAGCTTGGGTTCTCTGAAAAAGAATTGCCAGAATTAATTAAAACCTGCAACTTAAAAGATTTAAATGATTTGCCAATTTATAAGATAAAAGGTTTAATAGACAAAAATAGTTGGTAATTTAATCCCTGTATTTGAAATATGAATACCAACTAAGGAAACTTTTAACATGTTTTTTAGACAGCCCCCGATGAATTCGGAGCTTGTTTTTTAAATACGAGAATCGGCACTCTAACCCATTGTTTGACTTGGGAATATTTGGATCATCTAGGTAATGAAATAGATTAGGAATAGCATGGCTAATGAGGGATCTGGTCCTTCTAATTAATCGGTGAGCATATCTCTTCCTTCCAGAGATATGTTTAGTCTTTTCTTGCAAAAAATGATAGTATTTTTGTTCCCAATCTAAGAACGATTTAATCCAGACTTTTTTCTCATCATGAGTATTTATATAACTGAGCTTCCTAGCTATTTCTTTTAATTCAATGGCGGCTAAATACTTTGGTCTCTGTCTCAAGTAGATAATACTCATCCTCACTATATGAACAACGCAGCGTTGCACTATAACTCCCGGGAGAACGTCGGAAATGGCATTTAACAGGCCTTTATGGCCATCACAGGTGATACTAGCAACATTTAAGTTAGCCTCTTTTAATAATGTTAAACCCATTCTGTAGTCTAGATATGTTTCGCATTTAACTGTGTCAAAATATTGTAGATATTTTAAATCGTTATCGAAATAATTTAACTGACACCAATCACTAGAATATGTTCCATCTATCATCAGATGACAATTATCATTTTCTCTAACCCGAGGTATTGGAGGCTTGTCTAAATATCTTTTAAATAGTCTTTGAATAGTTCGAGTAGAGCATTTTTTCTGTATAAATACTTGATGGTATCTTTGACATTTATATCGTTGCTTTCCGCTTTGAAATCCCCACTTAATTATTCTTTTATCGCCAATCTTAGAAATAAAAAGAGACTTGGAATGCTCCAAATCTCGTAATGTGGACTTAAGTTTACCAATTTGGAACCAATTTATAAACGAGTTAAAGCAGCTATATATTATTACTCATTTTATATAAGAAGACCTTTTCTTGGGTTTATTCTTTGGACTATACTATAGTTTATTATAACCATTACTCCTGCATTGTTTAAAGATATCTATATCAATGTTTTAGTTAGATTTTTATTTGATTTTTTCTCTTTTTGCCGTTGATCCCATTTTAAAAACCACTCTGTATAATGTCGGCGCTGTAATGCAGGAAATTCTGTTTTTAAAAAGTTACTAATATCTTGATTATGAGGAAGTTTTCTTAATCGACAATATAATTCCCAATACATTTTATAACCGTTTTTTGAGACGATTGTTTTACTAGTTTCTTTTATTACGCCAGACTTAAGAACAATTTTTAAAACATTAAGATCATCTAGAAAGTTAAGCAAAAAACTATTGTAAAGGGTTTCATAATGAGCGGACCAGGTACATTCTATGAAATGGGCCAAATATGTCCCCATATTATATTTAATAGCCGTAATTACCATTTTATGCTCTGTTTCATTATTTTCTTTTTTAGCTTTTATAAGTAATTTCCGTAACTCTTCGTCTGTTTTATTTAAATAGGGCCCTAAGCCATTAAAATTAAAATTACAAAGCGGATTAGGGCAAGATCTATTAACAAAGGACATATCAAGGATATTTTCACAACCGGGGCACTTAATGTAGTTTAAATTAAATGTATTCTTCATAGCCGTAATTGGCAGTATTTTGATTTATAAATTTGGACCCACAATTTCACCCTTTTCTTTTCCCTTAAGCCAGGCACAGGACATCTCGACGTTAAATGGATTAACTTCTGTTCTTATCCAAGAACAAGACAAGGTAGGCCCTTCTAAAAAGCTGGCAACACATAGATCTTTCCATAGCTTTTGTCCGCTTTTTTCTTCAAATGGGGTTAAGCCTAGTTTTTCAAGTATTAAAACCTCTTTCTCTACATCTCCTGGAGACATAATTCCGCCAATAGTTATTAAATAATCATCGTGCCACACACTTTTTGATTTGCCTTGATTGGCATAGAAATTTAAAATACCACTCAGGTTGCTGATTTTTTCGTATTTAGCCAATATGGCTATAGGGATTATGATATTGTAGTATTTAAGTTTGATGGCCATTTATCTTATTTTAGTTTATTTGTATCTGT
>CAYURA010000009.1:0-23443 GCA_964446775.1 uncultured Gammaproteobacteria bacterium
AGTTTAACTGTTTTAAATTAATTATTGTTTTAAGAATAGACGCTTATTTTCAATGTTAACAAATATGGTAAAAAAATCAATAGTTAGCTTAAGATTAGCTTAAAATATCAGTAATTTATTCAAATAAATTTTAATTACAGCATTTATAGAATTTTAAAATATTTGATTTACAAGCATTTTCTCCTGATTTAATAGTATATTTACTGATTACTTCTCAAAACACTAAAATCCATACTGGATTATAGCTCAAATTCTTACCTAATCTTAGCCACACTATTTCGAACTTTGTCTACGACCCCAAGCCAACGCGATTTTGGTGTTTAAGACCGACTCATGTCATTAAAAGTTAGCTATAATGCAAAGAAATATGATTTAGGTCATGTACTTTTGTTGTGGTCAAATTAGTAAAAAATTATATTATCAAATAAAAAATCCTGCTCTTCCAAACAGGATTCATAGTATTATAATTTAATATAAATTCTTCTAGCTTTCTTTATCCCTAAATATTTACTATCAAGCACCAGACCTTCATTAGCTCCAAGGTATGAAACCTTAATTCTAGCTACTAAATCATGAGTGATATAAATATCTTCTACCTCCCTAATCTCGAATGCTTTCATGATAAAGCCATATTTGTGATACTCAACAAATATTTTTTCATCATTGGTGTTTTTTAATAGAATGGTCAAAAACACTAATTCATCCAGATAGAAATCTCCATCAGATTTTACTAAATAAGCAAAACCATGACTGATGTAATGATTGCCTTCGATCTCAAAGGCATAAATGAACAGAGTGTCCTTTAAGCTTGCTTTGTAGCCCAGGGCAGAGAATGGATCAAGCTCAAACTTATCGCCATTATCGAAACTTAAAGTCCAATAATTTGGACCTGAATTAATAATTCTTTGGGCCTGAACATTTTTGGCCCCGATATAGAGACAAAAAATTAATACAGTAAAAAAGGATAATAATTTTATTTCACTTCTCATGATATCTATTTTTATTACATTTTGGGTTTAATGAACAAATTAACTTTAATAATGAAACCTAGCAAAAGAAACTCTAAAGGTCAAGGGCCTGCACTAACAGAGCCTGCACTATCCTGTACCACGGTAAGTAGTAGAAAGCAAAATATATTGAGAAAACAAAAAACCCGATCTATAAAAATAGAACGGGCATTATTAATGAATTATTATTCTCTCTTTATAATCCGATAAATGTTGACAAAGTCAACATTTAATTCAATTAAACTAAGACTCTCAGCTATATAATGGCCTGTCCTAATTCTATATTGGACTGAGCCTAGCTCAAAATAACGATCTTTTCTCATATATGAAAGTGCTAAGCCTAACCCTGTTTCATACATGATTTTCCTATTCCCGTCTAATTGACAGGCTACGACTAATTTTGGCTCTATCTGCATGAGCTTAGAAGCATTCAACTTCTTAACAGTCACCTCAAACTGCGACTTCAAGTAATTCTTGTTTACCGCCTTGAAATTCACTTTATCGGACAGATAGCCATCATCGTCAGCCCAAACACCTTGTCGTTTAGACCAAATAGCTTGTTGATACTGTATCTGAAACTTGTAGCTCCTAAACCAACGATTTAAAGCATCGTTAAAATTAAAGCCTAATACAATATTAGACCCTATATCTTTTTGAAAAGCCTGCTCATTATTAACGCTATTTTTTCCGTTGTCATCAAAAAATTTTATTTGTGGATTAATCCACATCGCAAAAGTATAATTTTTTGATATCTTCTTCCAAGTATCATACGAACATCCAAGCCCATATTCTTGGGCTTGATAACGGTAGTTATTAAAATCTACATCTACAATAACAAAGCTAGCAAAAGTGCCAAGCCTATGTAGATTCTTTTTTTTAGTTATTCCAGTTTGAGTATAAGAATATATACCTTGGCCAGAATTATCGGTCATATAGCCTAAGCCGGCTGAAGCAGATGCCTCCCACTGTGCCATGACTATAAGACTTGAGGTAAATATTAGAAAAAATAATAATAATACTTTTTTCATCCTTTTTTATTTTTATTTTTAAAGTACTCATTGCTAATTTTTAGCAATGTATATTTGTACCACAAATATGATTATTTTGCAATACCTGCTTAGCTATTTGATGAGTAATAGTCTAATTATTTGCTTAAATTAAATTATTTTAAAATTTAAGATGAAAAACTATAATTTCACCTGGGAAAAGTGTCCTAAAGGGTGGCCCCCAAGTACCAGTGCCAGCACTGGTATAGCTGATCATATTCTTATACTGCTCTAGACCGTAAGCATATTTACCATAAAGCAAAGAAGTGGCTAAAGAAAAAGGAAATATTTGTCCCCGATGAGCATGACCTGAGAGCATTAAATCAGCCTTTAAAGCTTCAACCTCAGCCTGATCAACGGGCACATGGTTTACCACTATTCGTGGATAAATTCTATCATCACTCAGGCCCTCAATTGGACGCCTAAGATTACTATCTCCATTACTTAAGAAATTAAAACCTATGATCTCCAAGTCATTAACAGTCATTACCTCATCACTTAAAGTAATTAAACCTGCGGCTTCGGTGGTATTATGGACTTCTTCACCAAAAATATAGCTATCATGATTACCTGGCACAAAAATTGTCGGTGCCTCAAAATTAGATAGAGCTGGGATAAATTCAGCCAAATGACGGTCACTGCCATCAAATAAGTCACCGCTAATGATAATATAATCTGCTTCCAAGTGATTAACTTGCTCCACTATTCGTTCCAGCCAGAAAGGCCGATAAATAGCTCCCAAGTGTAAATCAGACAAGTGGACTATCCTTTTTTCACTGATAGAATCATTGTTTAAGCTTAAATTAATTCTCTTGACTCGAGGGAAAAAAGCATTATAAGTGCCTAATATGAAAAAGCCTGCGATAATGATAATAAATATTCTGGCCATTGTTTTAGGATCAGGAAAAATACAATGTAATCTAGCCCAAAGAGAATTCTTGATAATCATTGATCTTACAAAAAAGATAAAACCAAAAAGCATGAATTGAGACAAAAGGCCAAACAAAACTGCAAAAAATACATAAAAATAGGCTAAAGAAGAATTAGCGTCTGAGTTTAATAAAGTGAAAAAACCAAGAAAACCGATAGTGATTAGGACTATTAGAACTAAGAGATAGTACCTCTTGCTCATTAATTGAGGAAAAGCAACTAAAATCAAACGCCAAACGAAATAATGACCAATAAAGACTAAAATAAAAAAAAGGAAAAAAGGTAAAACTGACATAAGTTAAATTATGTTAAAAATTATTTATTTCCTTTCTATCATAGCAGATAGTTAATTATTAAAAAAGCTATTAAAAAAGCTGTTAAATATCTATATTAGATATTTAACAGCTCATTCTTTGCTATAGCATTTTTTCACAATAGGAGGCAAGAGGACTCCTTAATGTTTGTGCAAAATTAATTATTCCGATCATTTCGTGATTGCTTAGCTGGCTAATTGCATAAGCTAAACCAGAGCTATCACGATTTAAGCGCGGATTATCAATTTGGTCAAGATCACCGGTAAAAATAATCTTGGTCCCGATTGATGGCCGAGTCAGGATTGTTTTTATGGTATGTCGAGGCAAATTCTGTGCCTCATCAACAATAATAATGACTCTCTGAAAGCTGGCCCCTCTTAAGTAAGTTATGGGCTGAATTTCAATCCCCGACTTAATAAACAGTTCGGCGTAATCATCGTCAAGCACATTGCTTTTTTTATTTGGTGGGTGAATGACTGACAGATTTTGTTTAATGGATAAGAGCCATGGCGACATCTTTTCGCTTATACCTCCTGGAAGAAATCCTAAGTCGTCATCCTTACTCAAATGAACAGTTGGTCTAATGACAATTATCTTGTCATATTTTTTTTGCCTTACCTGATGCATTGCAGCTGCTAGGGCTAATAGTGTTTTTCCAGTGCCTGCTGGGCCTTGCAAAAAGAGTGCGTTAATGCTTAAATCCATTGCCATATTCAAGGCAGCAATTTGCGCCCAATTAACACACCCGTTTGCCTTGGCTTTAATGCCACTAGCTTCAATGTAGCTATTTAAGGTGATTAAACGATCATTCTTTCTGAGCGCCGCTTTATATGGCGCCCAGGAACCATCCTTATCGCTATACAACACTACTGGATGGCTTAAAGGTGTCTTATCCCCTTTAGGTAGCTCAATATACTCATTGCCATCAGTATTAAGCTTTAAATCTTTAGATCGAATATTTCTGCTCTTCATTTTAAGAGCGTCAGCTTTAAGTTTACTTATGTCTTTTTTGTAGAATTCAATTAAGAATTCTTCATCTCTAATGCTTTCATAAGCGACAATTTGTAAACCATAATCATTAGATACTAGTTTTAACTTATCATAACCATAATATCGACTTTGAGATTTTTTCATCTCTCTTAAAATGAAAGCTGCCCCAGCAACAATACGATGATCTGCTGTATTCTTATCTAGCTCCTGATGATTGAAGTAGACACGTTTTTCTAAAATCAAGTTAGCGTTAGCAAAGCGCAAGGCGTGAATTTCTTTAATCACCACTTGTGCCTCCCAACTAACATTAGATCCCGTTTGCTTGAGGCGATCTAGTTCTTTAAACACTGTCCAGTGAATAACTACTAGATTACCGCCCTGCAGTAGCCCAGTTAAACAATATGGATCTTGGATTAAAACATTGGTATCAGGATAGTTAATATTCCTAGCTCCCTGATCTTTTGTTTTACTTTCGACTTTGTTCGGTCCCCTAGTAAATTTGTGATTTGGCTTTGTCATTTTTATTAGTTTTATGTTAATGTTCGATAACTTAACTTTAATTTAGCACAAAGGTTCAAACTGTCAATATGAAGAAATTTATGAAGAAATGTAAATAAATTTAAACAAATTTAATATGTAGATTCCTAGTGGATCTAAAGAGAAACAAAAAAACCCGTATTCGAATGACGGGTTTTAAAAAATGTAAATTAATTTATTATTTAAATAAGAGTTTAGCTTATCATCCTTTAATTGTTTCCGCTAACTGACCCAAATCTAATTCCTCGTCAAAATTAATTTGCTTAAGAAAATCTTGCATATGACTAACCATAATAATTGCCCCCTCATAGCTGTTTATCGCCTGAGCAATAACTGGTAGATGGCGAAAATTAATATGATTGGTGGGCTCATCAAGAATAAGTAGACCAGGGTTTAAAAGCACAATACGCGTAAAAGCTAATAGAGCCTTCTGACCCTCAGATAAGGCTACAATTGGTAGGGCTAAAACTTCACCCGTTAATAGAAAACCAGCAGCAATTGTTCTTAATTCTTGCTCACCATAACCATCTACCATGCTCCCTTCTAAGAACTTATAGGCCTTTTGATCATAATTTAAATTAGAAAAATCTTGACTATAATAACCAAGTCTAAGCTTTGGGTTTAATTTTAAACCTAGCTGATTTCCGGCTACTAAAGCTCTAAGCAAAGTGCTTTTACCAACCCCGTTAGGACCAGTCACTAAGAGTTTAGTCCTCCTAGTTAAAGCCTTATTAACCTCGACTAAAACCGCTGTGTGATTCTTTACCACTTTCACTTGATCTAAACTCACTATTACGCCAGATAAATCCTCTTGAGCTATAATCTCAAAATTACGAATTGTTTTGTCCTCTTTGCGGACATCAACCATGCTGTCAACTAATTCCTCAGTCTCTTCTTTCATTTTATGGGCTAATTTTCTCATTTTACCCCCCTTATGAGCAAAAAAATTAACTTTTTCCTTATGATCAATAATTTTCTTTTCTAATTGAGCGTTCTTCTTCCGTTCTCTTTCTATCCGTTTACTAATTTCCTCAACCACTGAATAGTAGTCACCTACATAAAGTTCAGTCTGGTGAGTATAAATATCTAAATATATAACCGCCTCAGTAAAGCAATTTAAAAAATCAGCATCATGAGAAATCACTAAAACCGTCTTATCATACATAATTAAGAAAGTTAGCAAGTGATCAATTCCCTCTTTATCCAGATTATTAGTTGGCTCATCTAGGAGTAAAATATCTGGATTTCCAATTAAAGCATAAGCCAAAAGCAAGCGAGCCTGTTGACCGCCTGATAGCTCGGCAAGAATTTGTTCAAACTTGAGTTCTAAATTAACTGCTTCTAAAACCTTGCTAATGCGGCTTCGAATATTTGCCGGACGTTCATGAAAGGCGCTAATAAAATATTCTTCAACAGTTAAACTCAAATGTTCTCGTTCCATTGTTTGTCGAGCTGTCCCTATGCTAGGATTATTGGTTAATGAAACTTTACCACTCTTAGGAGTTTCTTCACCTTTGATTAAAGAAAAGATTGTACTCTTACCTGCCCCGTTCTGTCCCATTAAAGTAACTTTAGCACCACGACGCAAACTAAAACTAGCCTCGTGTAAAACAGGCTTCTTAGGGAGATATTCGAAACTTACCTCATCAAATCTGAGAATTACTTCTTCAGCCATAATAATTTCATATTAATGATTATTTTTAAACTAACAGAAAAATTATAATAATACTAGAGCTGACTAATGGAGATAGTAAAAATAGTTAAAGTGATGAAACATAACTATCAAATTATTTGCTAGATAATAGGACTTTCGGATCTAAGCTTTTGGATTTAGAGTAGTATAATAGTTTGAATATTTCAGTAGCTACTAAATATAATAGAGAAATACCAATGATCCAAAATAGGTAAATTGGCTTTGGTGTAGTGAAACTAAAAACTCGGTGTCCAAATTGCGTAAAAGGTATGATAAGGGCAAACATAGCTGCGGGGATAGTAAAATATAACAGACCAAGACTTGGACGACGAGCGAATAAGAAGAAGCGACGACTACGAATGGAAAAAATAAATAAGAGCTCTGTAATCGTACTAGCAATAAACCAGTTGGTCTGTAAGACTTCAGGTGAAATACGACTAAAGATGATAAAGAAAACAAAATCAAATATGGTGCTAATAATGCCTAAAGCGGTGGTCACAATAATGATATCTTTCACTTCATAACGTCGAGGGGTGGTCAATTCTTCATCATCCACATTATCACCAGCAATAGCAATCATTGGAAAGTCAGTTACTAAATTCAATAAAAGGATTTGCAATGGTAACATCGGTAAATAATTAATAAACAGAGAGGAAACGGCAACAGCATAGAAGTTGCCAAAATTAGAAGCTAAAGTAGCTTTAATATACTTAATACTATTAGCAAAAATAATTCGACCTTCATGAATGCCATTAACAATAATATTTAAATCTTTTTCTAATAAAATAATATCGGCTGTTTCCCGGGCAATATCAGAAGCATTATTAACCGCTAAAGATACACCAGCAATTTTTAAGGCAGGAGCATCATTAATGCCATCACCAAGATAAGCAATGCTATAGTTTTTCTGCAAGCGTTTAATAATATCATATTTTTGTTCTGGTCCAACTCGAGCAAAAATATGATAACGTTTAAGAGCTTCGTCCTTTTCCTCTTCATTTAAAGCTTCGAATTCTGCAGCTGAAATTACCTCATCTAAACGATTACATAAGCCAACCTCTAAACCAACTGCCCCAGCCACCTCTTTACTATCACCAGTAATTATTTTTAAATCCACTCCCCATTCTTTTGCATTCTTGACAGCTGAAATAGTACTAGGCTTAACAGGATCAGAAAATGAAATTAAACCCTGTAATTCCAAATTATTTTCTTCTTCTCTAAAACGAGCTTCAAACGCATCCAGTTTTACTTGTTTAATTGGCTTAGACGCTATTGCTAAGACCCTCCGGCCCATTCTTCCCTGCTCATTAGACCAAGTTTGAGCCGCTTCTAAATTACCATGACTACACATTCCTTTAATTACTTCAAAGGCGCCGCGGACCAAAAAAATTATTTTGTCATCTTTTTCGACTAAAACATTATTGCGTAAAAATTGAGGATCAAAGGGCGAATCAAATAATATGTGATAATCCTTCAACCAGTCTTGACCATCCTTGCCGCATTCTTTTGCAATTGATTCATCAAAAGGATCTATCGCCTCGATTGAAGGATCACTAGCTAGAAGCGAGTATAGCAGGACTTCCTCTTCTTTACCCGTCTCACTAGCAAAACGACTAGCAACTGCTAATTTATTCTCAGTTAAAGTCCCTGTTTTATCAGAACATAAAATTTCAATATTACCTAAATCTTCAACTGCAGACAGCCTTTTAACCACTACCTTATGCTTCGCCAACTGTGACGCCCCTTTAGAAAAAGAAAAGGTCATTACTAATGGCAAAGCCTCAGGAATAACACCAATAGCTAAGGCAATAGCAAAAATAATTAATTGAGGCCAATCTAAACTATTAGCTTTGATAATAAAATTTAACAGAACCACAAAGGCTAGGGTAACTAGAGTTAACTTTAAAATAAAGCTAGAAAATTTACTAATGCTTAACTCAAAATTACTCATTTTTTTGGTTTTTGCCACCAAATTAGCAATCTTCCCGAACTCTGTTTTATTAGCAGTTGCAACGACCACTGCTTTGGCTCGCCCACTAGCTACCGCTGTGCCAGCAAAAACCATATTTAGCCCAGTGTGAGTACTTTGGTGGTTATTTGATAAGGCCTCACTCTGCTTAGTTACTGCCACTGACTCCCCTGTTAAAGCAGACTCATCAACGTTAAAATTTTGGACTGATACTAAGCGAGCATCAACACTAATCTTATCACCAGTACTTAAAAGGATGAGATCGCCAACAACTAAATCTTTAGTGGCCACTGATATTTCCTTACCACCCCTAAGCACTTTAGAACGCCATTCAATCATGTTAGATAGCATTTTGACAGTCTTTTCAGAGCGATATTCTTGGAAGAAACCTAAAATAGTATTGATGAGGATAAAAACAATAATCATGATGCCTTCAGCCCAGTTTTGCATGATTAAAGATAAGAATGCGGCTATAAGTAGGAGATAGATGAAAGCTGATTTTAATTGCCTAAGTAAAATCTGCCAAGCTTTTACTTGGCTTGCCGAAATTGAGTTTTGTCCATCTCTCGCCAAACGCTTTTTAGACTCCTCAGCGCTTAAACCTTTTACCTCATTAGTTTTAAGATGTTTACAAACATCAAACGTCTCTAAAGACGAATACTCTTGCCACTTCATAATATTATGATTAAATAATTTATCAAATATAAAAAATACAATTCCTACTCTTTCATAGCGACTAAATAAATTTTAAAGCCAATTTCATCTTCAATGGCCGCGTCGCCTAAATCCTCATAAAAACTGCCTGAATCGTAGCGAATATTCCAAAGCGTACGATCAATTATCAAATCACTTAATATAGCTAAAGATCCTTCTTTTGCCTCAAAATTAGCTTGAAACTCAACCGGTACACTTATATCTTTAATAGTCAAATCGGCTTTGATTAAGAATGAAGCCAGCTGATTTAACTCCGACCCAGTAATTACTAGCTTAGCTTCATTATATCTTTCTACGTCAAAAAAATCAGTACTTTTTAAATGCTTAACTAGAGCTTCATTACCCTCACTATTATGTATACTAGTCATGTCGATAATAAATTCACCAGCAATTAAGATTTTATTTTCTACGATAAAATTAGCTGATTTAAGATTAACTAAACCACTATGACCAGATCCTAAAATCCTTTTTCCAGACCAAGCTACTTGAGAATCTTCGGTTGAGACTATGTAATTACCATCTTCTAACTCTATCTGCTGAGTTTCGGGGTTTTCTGCTTGTTCGCTAACATTAAATACTGGAGCTGGTGTTATAGTTGCGGACTCTGAATCCAACTTAGAGCAAGCACTCAAAAACAAAATTCCCAGCCCAATAACGGCGGAAAAAACAAGTATTTTTTTCATATATTTATAAATTCGCTTATTTTTAGGTAAATATATTATAGCATAGCTGATTACTGAAGCAAGCTGAAGTAAATTTTTAAAGTAAATTTTTAAAGTAAATTTTTAATTGACGCCCGTCACTAGCTTAACTATAATAGTATTTAATATATAAGCTCTTACTATAATTAATAATAATACATTATAATATCATCTCTTATGCCACAATACTTAATCATTTTTGCTAACCCCAATCACGCTGGACATGGTGGCTATATCCTAAACAAGTTAAAAGAAAAATTAGCAGCAGCTAAGCACCCCTATTCTGTTTTAGATTTATATCAAGAAAAATATAATCCCGTTCTAAAATTAGAAGAATGTGCTAAGGGGCTTAACAGACTAATCTGTCCTGACACCTTAGTCTATCAAGAAAAAATAAAGAAAGCTGATAAGCTAATCTTTATTTATCCAATTTGGTGGCAGTATATGCCCGCTATTTTAAAAGGCTTCTTAGACCGCACTCTAACCAGTGGCTTTGCCTTTAAATATAGCTTAGGTAGACCCCAAGCATTGCTTAGAGGAAAAAGGGCGGCTATCTTTTGTAGCACTGCTAGCACCAACAAGTATATTTTTAAATTTAAACAAAACTCAGCTAGCAATTTCTTAAGTCGAAACATTCTTAATTATTGCGGTATCTCTACTAAAAATTTTATTTTGGCTAATGCTCGCAAACTTGAGGATAATAAGTTGAGCTTGGAAAAAATAGCTAATAGAATTATTACTTACCTAAAATAATTTTTTTTAGTCTAAGCTTGAGGCAAGGCACACGCGGTCTTTTCTGCTAGAATACCTAAAGGTAAGGAGCCTGCAAGCTGGGACCCATCAGCAAACACCCAAGTAGGATAGCCTGTAATTTTATTCTTTTGACACTCCGGTAGCTGTCCCTTGCGGTCTAAAGTGGAACACTCAATATAGGGTAAATACTTAGCTGCCTGACCAAAGATTTCTTTCTGAGCATTACAATGTGAACACCAAAAAGCACCATAGAATTTAGCTCCCTTGTTTTCTAAGCACTGAGCAAACATCTTTAGTCCTGAGTCGTCTTCATTCTTAGTCCCATTTAGAAAAAAACCTAGGACAATTATTAAGGCTCCAGCACCCAAAGATAAATATAGATTCTTTTTCTTATTTCTCGTCATATATTTCACATTAATTTGATAAGCTCATCAGCTATAGCTAAATACTTAAAAAATTAAAAGATGATTAATTATTACTCTAGTCTATCATTTAATTGTTTAAAACAAAAGAACTCAATCAAACATAGACTGAGTTCTTTTTATTTTTTTCCCTGTTGTCTGCTGCTCAAATATTAATCACTAACTATTCGCACTTAATTTTTTAATTTCTTGATCGACTAAAATATCTAAATTAAAACTAGTCCTTTCGGCCTCACATTCAGCTCTCTCCTCATCAGGATAATTAGGACAATTAGGATAATTAGCCATAAATATTATAGAATAAACATCATCGCCAATAACTGTTGTATAAACATATTGTGTATAAACCGAGCCTGCTGCTCCCTCACTAAAAGCACTAATACAATATTGCTGACCATTTATTCTCTTTTTACTTGTTCGAAGAGCTAAGCTAGATTCTAGAGGAGTCTCATTACACTCTATTTGACCATTTTCTACCCAAGACTCTAATTTGGGATATTCTTCAATTCCAAAGATGCCAGCACTATAATTACTAAAAGAAATATAGTCAGCTTTAAAACTAATTGGCAGATCTGATTTAAGCTCATCAGCAGATGTATCTAAATACCTGACACCCACTACTTTAATAGTCCCCAAGCTGAGGTAATCAAGATAGTCATCGTCACTAAGAGGATCTATCAATTCACCACTGACTTCAATATTCTGACCCTCCATGATTTTATTTAAAGCATTAAGGGGATCGTCGCTAATTTTTTCTAAGCGATAGTAATCTGTAGCAACTTTTATTCCAAAAACACATAAATCATTATGAGGCTGGTCTTCATTTCTAACTGGCAGGCAAGTAAATACACCAGAAACCTTAAATAGTCCTTCATGCACTTCCTCCCAGTCTTCTAAACTGATTAGCTTTTCTGCCTCATTATTGTTCTGCCCTCGATCTTCATTTGACTTACTAAACACAAACAAGCTTAATAGAGCAATAGCGATAATAGCTATTATTAAAATAACTAGATTTTTATTTACCTCTTTTTTATTCGTTTTATTCATAGAGCAATTTATTTTATTAAAAAAACTATTTTACTTCATAGACTACAGTGACTTCAACCCTGATCTCATTTTGGCCAGTCTGAATATTGCTAACTGAATCTTGCATAGCGTCACCAGTTCGCATTTCTTTCATCCCATTAGCGTACATTGGGATAGGGCTAGGATAATTAACTTCAAAGCCTTCAAAGACACCTTTTACCTTACCTAATTTCATGCCTGCTTGATTAGCCATCAACTCCGCTTTCTCTTGAGCCTTGTCAATTGCTAATTCCCTGGCCTGATTCCTTAGTTCATACTCATCATCAATACTAAAGTTAACATTACCTACTTGATTAGCCCCTTTATCCGCACTTTCACTTATCACTTCACCGATCTTAGTTAAATCTCTCACTTTAACCTGCACGCTTTGATAGACCTCATAACCCTTTAGAATTTGTCCCTCATTCTCTGTCCATTTATATACTGGTCTAAGAGAATATTCGTTTGTTTTAATGTCTTTTTCTAAAACCCCTAAATCATTTAATCCAGCAACAATCGCTTTCATTTTATTGGCACTTTCTAGCGATGCCTCAGCTGCCTCTTTCTTAATCTCCGTGTTAAAGCCAATATTAACGTTAGCAATATCAGCTTTAGCATAAACCACCCCTGAACCAGTCACCGAAAAACGATCTTCATTGTTGGCTTGATTAGACATCACAATCGCTGTGATAGAAACGCCAGCTAAAACTAGAATACCGATAATAGATAGGATAAAACTTGTTTTTTTCATAAATTTTTAAATTATTAATTAATATTTGTCAAAAAAAATTTCTAACTGAAGACTATTATCTTAAACGTTACAAATCCTAAAAGGTAACAATAACGGAAATAGAGCTCTTAAGAAAATAATTCCGCCTTAAAAACAACTGCACTAAAAACCGCAAAGAAAGCGATAATCAAGTAAATAACTAGCTTACGCCATAATTTAGGTTGAAAAGGCTTAGCTAAAAATCGACGATTCAGAATTGTTACCAAAATAGTATGTACTAGCATGGCAAAAGCATTAATTACCGCTCCTAAAACTATCAATGAGCGCGGATCATAAAAATTGAAAAGAAATAAAATAACACCAAAGGTGATTTGGGCCCAAACAAAAATATAATATATTTTAGATAAGGCCACCTTCTTATTACCACTACGACGTAACTTCTCAATAGCAGCATTCTCTGACATAATTCGACTAGTAGAATCCATGATCCCTAATTGCGTTTGAAACAACATAATACCTACCACTACTAAAAAGATTAAGCCTAAAAATGGCGAGGTGAGATCGCTAATCTGATTGCCTTCACTAATAACAAATTTTATTCCTTCAGCATTACCACTGCTACCATAAACTGTGTTATAGGCTAAAAACATCAACATCACCATTGAAATTAAACCAATTGCCCAAAAAACTAATAAATGCTCTAAATTTACCTTTTTCCACCAAGCTTTAAAGTTTTTAATATTTTCACTATTATGCTCAAATTCTTCACCCTCTAATTTAACTGATTGTTGCTCGCCTTTAGTAGCGAATAAGCCAGCAATTTTTTGGCTATAAGCTCCCATGCCATAGCCCTTTTCTTTAATATAAATAGATTGAGTCAAGTTTAAATTACCCCCAGCACCTGAATAAGCAAAAGCACCCAAAAAGGCGGCTATCGCCATTCCAGGTGCGAGGAACCAAAAACCCTCCCCTTTACCAATTAGTCCCGCTCCCAAAGCAGTCCAAGCATTTGCATCAGCAAAATAAACAGCTAGAATAAAAATGAAGGGGACACCAATAAATATAATGATCTTAGTTATTTTCTCCATCATCCCATAAACAGTCCGCCCAACAGTAAGAATAATGCCAATAATTATTAATAGGGCAATCGCTAACCATTTAAAATTAGTCACTCCAAAAACAGCAGCTATCACTTGAGCAGAAGCAGCCACAATACCAGGCAAGCCAAAACCGATAAAAGTTGAGATAATAAACCAATAGATGGCTTTAGGTAAAAATTTAGCAATACCAACAAAAACACTTTCGCCTTTAACTAGCGCATAACGCTCAATCTCCATATTAATAAAAAATTGGAAAGTAATACCAAGTACTGCTCCCCAAGCAACCCCTAAGCCATAATTTGAAACTAGGTAGGGCCAAAGAATAACTTCGCCTGAACCGAGCCCTAAAGCTAAAATTATGAAACTAGGGCCAATCATTTTTTTTAAAGGAATTACTTGAGGAAATTTCTTTATTAGCGCCATGTTTTTTATTCGTTAATAAATTATAGATTGATTATGTGTATATGATAGCAAAAAGACTAAAAATATGCCATAATTTAAATAATATAATTTAAGAAATCAATCCTATGAAAAAATTATTAAAAGAATTTAAAGCTTTTGCTATTAAAGGAAATGTTGTTGATTTAGCAACTGCCGTTATCATTGGTGGTGCTTTTGGAAAAATAGTCTCTTCATTAGTAGGAGATATTATTATGCCACTGATTGGTTTAATCTCAGGTAGCGGTGATTTTAGTAAATGGAAAATACTGTTACGCCCAGAAATATCAAATTCCTTAGGCGATATTATTACTCCCCCTCTTTTCCTTAACAGTGGTCTTTTTATCCAACACATCGTTGACTTCATAATTATTGCTGGCTCAATTTTCCTAATGATTAAAGTCCTGCTAGGTGCTAAGAAAAAATTCAAAAAAGAAGAATTGGAGGAGCCTAAAAAAGAAGAGCCAAAACTAAGTACTGAAGCTAAACTACTTGAAGAGATCAAAGAGATACTAAAAGAACAGAATAAAAAAGGATAAAAAAGCGAGATAAAAAATACTAATATAAATAGCAAAATATTCTTAATCTTGTTTTATATATTGTAAATTAGTAGGATAGGCAAATTCAATTTCTGCTTCCTTAAATCGTTTAAAAATAGCTAAATTAACCTTTTCTAAAACCTCAAGATACTCATTATATGAGGCTACTTTAGCATAAAAGACTATTTCAAAATCTAAACTAAAACTAGCAAAACTCTTAAAATTACAACGATCTAATTCGGCCTCAGCTTGACTCTCAACTATTTCTTTGATCAGCTTTGGCACTAATTCTAATTTTTCTTGACTAGTTTGATAAACTAATCCTAAGCTAAAGACAGCTCGCCTTTTTTCCATCTGCTTAAAATTTTCTACTCTAGCGGTTGTTAATTCTTTATTAGAAATTATTAAAGTCTGTCCGTCCAAGGTTTTTAACCTGGTGGTTTTAATGCCAATCTTTTCAACTGTGCCAGTATCGTTGCCCACCTTAATATAATCTCCTGTCTGAAAAGGCTTATCAATTAAAATAGAAAAACTAGAAAAAATATCGCCTAAAATATTTTGCAGAGCTAGAGCAACAGCAATGCCACCAATCCCTAAACCAGCTATCAAAGAAGTCACATTAACCCCTGCATTAGAAAGGATCAGTAAAGAACCAAAACTCCACAAGATTACCTGCACAAAGATATTTAAGGTTTTAACACTTGCCTTCGCTTGTTTATCATTATTATCTTTTTTAATTGCTTGATAGGTAAAATAGCCTACTATTTTTACTGCTGCCCTAATGCCTTCAAAAACTAAGATCATCATGATAAATATTCCTAAATATTTATCAATGGTATCATTGAGATTTAAAGAACGAAGTGAAAAATATAAAGCAATTGAGGAATAGAAGAATGGCTTAAGATCTTTTAAAACTGATAACAAAAAGTCATCAAACACCGTAGTTGTTCGTTTAGCAATTAGAGCCAAACGACTAAACAAAATGTGTCTAAATATTTTTAAGCCTATCAACAGTCCAAAAAATATTAACAAAGCAATTAAATAATCTACGCCATTATTACCGAAAAATTGAAATTGTGTAACTTGATTCCACATAGTTTTAAGTTTTTTTGTATTTTTATATTATTAATATAGACTAATGATTACTATAACATAAATATATATTTCCTCAAATTTAGCTTTTATCCTTATACTTTAATTATTCTATCATTAGATATAAATATTATAGTGAATAAAAAAAGAACATAAAAAAAGAACTCTAAAAGAATTCTCTAATATTCTTAATTTATAGTAATAATTCTTTTTTGAAGTATATTCACAGTAAGTAACTTTTAGCTTTAAAACAGATATTAGTAAAATAAAATAGGTTTCTCACCATCTTAAATAACAAAGCACTTCTAATCTAATATCTGACACTTCTAGATTAGTCCTACCTAACAATACGAGGCCTTTTAGGACGTTTTGGATAAGCTTGTTTAGCCAAAGCTCCTTTATTTATATTCTGTTCAAATTTTTCTTTTATTATTAAAGCTTCTGAATCTATTCTCTGAAAGAAACTATCTTTATTAAAATTTTCAGAATCAAAATCATAAATATCCCGATCATCATTACAAATATTAATTACTAAATCAGCTGTATGGTTGTCTTTTATCCGACTGGTAATATCTAAGGTACAAGATGATACTTCTTCACCTGTACGATTATACAACTTAAAGAAACCATCAATTTTATGCTTAGTGTCCAAATGGGAACCTAAGGCTGTATAAAATAAAACCTTATACTCAGATCCATATAAATCAGCTATCTTTTTACGTAAAGCAGCCACAAAAAAAGTACCAGGTTTCTCAGGATCGCCAAGTTGACTCTTCTCGACAATAGACATTGCGTCTTTGTAGTTTATGTAACAACTATCAGCAAAACTGTCAGAATAATCAAGCCTCATTTTACTCCTACGTTCCATTATTTGTTCTACTTGTTCTGGAGTATAAGCTCCTTCTGGAGCTAGCTTATATATGTCCGGATGCATATATTCATCTATTAATTTAGCATAAGCCAGCTTATTCATAGGACCAAAATATTCATACTCTAAAGCCAGACCACTATTTTCGTATCCTCCTCGACTCTCAAGCTTTGATTTGCCTGTAGTCGATATATTTCTCTCTTTAAACATATAAAATATAATTATCTTATTATAATTATTTAGTTTAGCATATGATGATTATTTATCCTATTTTTTTAACATAATGCCAACCTGGCTATTTGTCAAAATTAGCCCAATACTTCATTATAATGTATAATACAAAAATATAATATTAAAAAAAATTTATGAAAGAGATTAATACAAAAGATATTAAGATTGCCTATTTCAGCATGGAAATAGCTTTAGAAAATTGGATTAAAAGCTATTCAGGCGGATTAGGTGTTTTAGCAGGAGACACACTTAAATCAGCTGCTGATCTACAGATTCCCATGTTAGGTGTTAGTATTTTAAATAAAAATGGATTTTTCAAGCAAGTGATTAATCGTGCTGGAGAACAGGTAGAAAAAAAAGATAGTTTTAATTATAAGAAATTTAAAAAAATTAAAAAAAGAGTTAAAATTAAAATTGCTAATGACTGGGTAACGGTTCAAGCATGGCAATATTGCCTAGTATCTCGAGACAAAGGGCAATTACCAATATTCTTTTTAGACTGTGACCTTAAAGAAAATAAGCTTAAATATCGTCAACTAAATCTTAATTTGTATGGCTCTGATCCTGAATATCGTTTAATGCAAGAAATAATTTTAGGCCGTGCAGGGGTAAAGATTTTAAGCGCCATGGGCTATACTGGAATTAATAAATACCATTTAAATGAAGGTCATGCAGCTTTAGCAGCGATTGAACTTTTCCTTAATTCGAAAGCTAAAAGTCAAACTAAGAAAATAGAAGAGGTTCAAAAAAAATGTCTTTTTACCACTCATACCCCCATTAAAGCTGGTCACGATACTTTCCCCATCTCTTTGGCTAAAGAATTACAAAAAGATTTTCCCTTTAAGCTCCCTGGTCTAATTAAAGACGCTGAATTAAATATGACTGAAATAGCTTTATACTTTAGCAATTATGTAAATGGAGTTGCTTTTAGTCATCAAGCAGTATCAGCAAGAATGTTTCCTAACCATTATATCCGCGCTGTCACTAACGGGGTCCACTCTAGCACTTGGACGTCACCCGAATTCCAGAGACTATTTGATAAATATATCCCCACTTGGCGAATAGACAGCCTTTCTTTACGTAACGCCTTTAATATTAGCACTAAAGAGATCTGGCTGGCCCACCAAGGAGCTAAACAGAGATTAATAAATTATATTTACAAAAAACAAAAAATTAAATTAGATTTAAACACCTTTACCATTGGCTTTGCTCGACGCTTTACCGGTTATAAGCGATCTACCCTGCTTTTTCATAATATGGACGAATTAATAAGAATTAGTAAAAGTGCTGGACCAATACAAATAATTTATGCTGGCAAAGCTCATCCTGAAGACCCTGATGGAAAAGCGATGATTAAAGAAATAAACCGTCTAAAAAATGTATACAGCCAAAAAATTAAAATAATCTTCTTGGAAAATTATGATTTAAATATTGCGAAACTTATGGTTGCTGGTGTAGATGTATGGCTAAACACCCCCCTACCACCAAACGAGGCTTCAGGTACTAGTGGGATGAAAGCTGCCCACAACGGCGTCCCTCATTTCAGCACCCTTGATGGTTGGTGGGTAGAAGGGTTTGTTAATCGAAAAACAGGCTGGTCAATCGGTGAAAGACGTAGCACCTTAGATCCTAAAGAATTAAATCCGAAAGACGCCAAAAATTTATATGATAAATTAGAAAATAGAATACTCCCTCGATACTACAAACAAGCAAACAATTGGCGAGAGACCATGCGCTACACTATTGCCATTAATGCCTCTTTCTTTAATTCTCAACGCATGATCCAACAATATATTCAAAGTGCCTATTTATAAATAAAAACTGACTTATGTTTTAAGTCGGTCTTTTATATTATCCAAATTATATTTTAAAAAGCACCTTCAAGTAAGAGCAACATGGGATCATACCAACTAAGTAATTCTGATTCACTAGACACATAACCTCTTAACTCTATTTTCTCGCCCCGATGAATACCTAAGTGTAAGTGCTTCCTTTCACCATCACTTAAATCGCTATAAGCCGGAGCTAAAATTGCTATCTGATCTCCTTTATTTATTTTGTCACCCACTTGATAGTCAAGTTGCTTAATATCAAGATGACCATAAATTAAAGTTACTGCCTCCCCATTTAAATCACACGCTAAAATCATCACTCCACCATAGCCATTTACTATCCCTTGATATTTTAACTCGGCCTCACAAATTGCGTAAACTAGCACTGGCAAATCTTCTTCATCGGCTAATATCTCAAAATCACTAGCTGTGTGATAGCCACTAAACCGTTCTGGTTGTACTGGCGAATTATTTGGACTCACATAAATACCGTATGGTTTTTTGCTAACTCTTTCCATAGCACGATCGACTGGCATTACCGCGTCACTCCCCTCTATCACTAAGTCTTGCTGAGAATATCTTGGTTTAACTTGCTCTTGAGAGATATCAGGCTCATTAAGCACTTCTTTATTAAACAAGCAAAATAAAATCAAAAAAGAAATGGAAAAACTTAAACTATAAACTAAAAGAAATCTTTTTAGACTAATTCTCTTAACCATATCACTTTTCTAATTTATGACTAAAAACTTCTCCATAAATATCAATCACTTTAAGAGCTAAGGTAGCTATTAATGGCCCAATAAAAACACCAGCCAAACCGAATAGACTTATTCCTCCTAAAATAGCAAAAAGCATAAAAATCATATTTACCTTTGTTTTGCCTTTAACCACATAGGCCCTGATTAATTTATCTAAATTAGCCACTAACAATAGGTTCCAAGCTAAGATGAATAAAGCAGTCCAAATCTGGCCTAATGAGAATAAATATATAGCAATTGGTAGATATAGGAATATTAATAAATAAGGGACAATAGACAATGTAAAAGAAACAACAAAAGCGATCATAAATGGCCAGCCAATGAGGAGTAGGCTTAAAGCACTTAATAGCCCTTGAATAACCGCACTAACCCCAATGGACCAAACCGTATTCTGACTTATGTTTTTAAAACTAGCGACTAAATCTAAATTATATTTTCTTGCTAAAGGAGAAAAACGTAAGAATGTGTCTCTAAGTTTCCTTCCATGTAAAAGAAAATAAAAATATGAAAAAAGAAAAATAAAAATAGCTAAAAAAAACGAACTAATATTTTTTAAAAAATTACTCGCTATATTGAGTAAATAATCGCCTGATGTCTCTAAAATACTAGCGATTGCTTGTCTAATACTAGGTTGGCTCTCAGGTGATATTTTTAAAACTGAGAATATTTGATCTTCAATTTGATTAATATTACTTAAAATTGACTGTCCTGTTTGGGTCCAAGCTGAGGCCTCGCGAGCACCATAGATAGTCAACTGAATAATTGGTAATAGGATGATAGTAAAAAAAAGTAGAGTCATAATCAGAGCACTAAGAGATTTTTTATTCGCTAACAGAGAAGTTAAGCTTCGGTAAAGCGGAAAGCTAAAAACAGCCAGCATCCCAGCGATGACTATTTCAGTTAAGAAATCTTGTAATAAATATAAAACACTAACAATTGATATGATTACTAAAAAATAGAGAAAAGGTCGATATAGATTAACTGACCCTTTCTGATCTAATTTATTGCTAGACATAATTTTTATTATTTAATTTCTACTGCTGTACCAATATCTGCCCAATTATATAGATACTCAGCTGGACCAATGCCTAAACGAATACAACCATGTGAAACTGGAATGCCTAAATGATCTTCTCCTTCGCGATAGCCATTAGGCCAAATAGGTAATTCATGAAAACCAAACCTGCCGTTAGCCAAACCTAACCAGAAAGGCATCCACAAACCATAGGAAGACCAAGCTTTAGGGTGTTTATTCACTATCCGATAATTACCTTTAGGTGTCGGAGTACTTGCCTTGCCAGCCGAAACAGGAAAGGAGCCGAGCTCTACGTCATCTAAATAGTAGTACAGCCGCTGTTTATCACCAAGTAAAACTTTTATATTTTTAATTGCATCTACTTTAATTAAACTACTAAGGGCTATATGGTTAATATCTTTAGAGCTAATACCAAGCGCTAAATATTTAATAATATTATTTAAATCCTCTAGATCAGCTATTAAATAACGCAAACCATTATTTGGGTGAATGTACCATAACTCACCATGAGACTCTACCTGGATAACAATCTCTCCTAGAAAACGATCTCTAAAGGCCAAGTTAATCTTTCCACGTCCAGGACCTAAAATATTAAAGTGGTGTTTAATTTCTTCAGCATCATCATAGCCATCACCATCACTATCTCTATCCCTAGGATTGCTAGCAATAGCTAATTCAACACGATCATCTAAACCATCACTATCGCTATCAAAACGAACAAAGCGATTATCAACCGCAATCGGTATTTTAGCTAAATTTTCGTTTGTCATGCCAATGCTCAAATCTCTAAGGACCAACAAAGCTTGATAATCATTCGGTAGATAATGACGAACAGTATTATCATTATCAACATACCAGGCTTCACCTTTAGCCTCAACTTCTAGAATAAACTGACCCTTTAAATTATAGGCCAATGATGAAGCGTCGCTAGAATGTGGTATAAGAATTAAAAAAATTATTAATACCAAGTAGCGAGAAATAATTAATTTTAATTTAGACTGCTCCATATCATAGACTCATACCTAGTAAATAAAAAATGCCCAAACCTAAAAATATAAAAGCGGCTAATAGGTTAAAGAAAACAATAAATTTTGGAGATACTATTTTTATCTTCATTGTCATAACAGCTATTATAAAAATAATAAGCTCATCTAATAAATAGAATAAAATAAATAAGGCAATATATGTCAACACTAAGGCTTGAGATGTCCCCGCCTCAACCAAAATACCACTAAACAAAACTGGTAAGACGGCAGAACAAGGAAATTCTATAATAGTGACAGCCCCAGAAAATAAGACTATCACCCCAATTAATACCAACCAGTTTGACTTCTTCTGAAATATTTTTTCCACTTTAGGGGCTAAACGAGAAAGAATATTATTAGAACTGCAAATAGGTCCGCTTTTATAAGCTTTATAGAATTCCCGTAGTAGATAAATCCCTCCTAAAATAGACAAAATACCCACTACTAACTCTAGGCTGCGTAAATGAGGAGCTAATAGTGTAAATAACTGATGCCAAAGAAAAATCATTACAGCATAAACTAAACCAGTGGTTAATAGGAAAGCTGATCCAAGTATAAAAATTCTTCGCCGTGATTTCAAAGTAATTACTAAACCTAAAATCAAAATTAAAGCTCCTAGAGAACAAACATTAAACCCATCAATTGTTCCTAAAATAATCGCTAAAGCTGGTAAAGAAAAATTTTTTATATTTATCTCACCAATCAAAGGTAATCTAATAGTTTTTTCATCTTTGATAGTTGTCTCCAGCACTAAATCAGTATCTCCATCTAAAGAAACCAGGTAGCTTAATATTTCTAGAGCTATGTCTTGATTAAAACCCAAAAAATAGCGATCAGCGATATAAATAATAGGCACTAGCCCTTGTTGACCCTGGGGAACATCATAACTATGATAAAAATCTTCAGCTAAAGAAATGTTATCTCCAATGCTGTGATTAATTAAAACCAGATCGAAATCATCGGCTTGAATTAATTCGTTAATAAAAGAATTAGCTGCACTACAATGAGGACAGGAAGGACTAGAAAATATCACTACCTCTATTTGCTTATCAGTAGTTTCTGCTTGGACAAATATTGGGCTTAAAAAAGCCAATAAGCCAAATAAAAAAAACAACAGCTTTTTATGAAATATTTTATGAAACATAAACCTAAAAAATTAAATTTATTAATAATATATTATATAGTATAACATTATTTTAGTCGTATTCAAACAGCGCAGCGTATCCCCAGGTTACATATTTTCAGAACTATTCAATATATTCCCTGCTGTAAAAATTAGTTTGGATAAATTAAAAACCCTGAAACTGTTTCAGTTTCAGGGTCTCGTTAAAAATTAAGGATAGGCTTACAGCGGAATAATAAACTTCTCTGAAGTTTCAGTGTCTGAAACAATAGCAAAAACATTCCATCTTTCAGACCTTTCTTCTCCATAAAAACTCATCGGAAATGCATCTTTAATAATAAAATGATGCAAAAAAATAGTTTTTTTGGCTTTATCCGCAGGGTTAACAATTGTCAATTCTGTATTTTTAACATATTCGAAGGTCAATTCCTTCCAGGTTTTATCACCCCCCCCCTGGAAACCATCCTAAATAATTTTCTCTTAGCTCATATTCTGCGGACTGGTTGCCTAAACGATACTTTTTCATTTTC
>CAYURA010000010.1:0-9192 GCA_964446775.1 uncultured Gammaproteobacteria bacterium
TCACAAACGACAATCAGATAACAGAATGTGCAATTAAAAGTATACCTATAAATAGTAATTTTACTCTAGAAATAAACATAAACAGGTATTAACCTGTTTATGTTATTGGGTGGGCGCACAAGGATTCGAACCCTGGACCCCTTCGGTGTAAACGAAGTGCTCTAACCAACTGAGCTATGCGCCCGCTTTAGCGATTTTGGTGGGCGGAAGAGGACTTGAACCTCCACGACCTTGCGGCCACAAGCCCCTCAAGCTTGCGTGTCTACCAATTCCACCACCCGCCCTAAAACCGTTTTAATAAGATTATAACTTGATGCGAACAAGTTTTTCTTTCAATTTCTTCTTATAACCTTTCTTCAAAAAATACAATTTAGCTCTTCTGACTTGAGCAATTTTTTTTACTTCAATTTTAGTAATGGTAGGAAGATTAAGGGGAAATATTTTTTCTACACCAACGCCATTAGAAATCTTATAAACTGTAATTGTTCCACCAATCTCCTTATTATGCTTACGAGCAATAATAATACCTTCGAAATATTGAATCCGTTCTTTCTCTTCGCCCTTCGAGTTAAACTCTTTAATCTTTTGATGGACGCGAACTGTCATGCCTGGTTTTAATTCTAACTCCTTAGGCTTCTGGTCCATGGACTCTTTATTCTCTTTACCCTCTATTTTATTCTCTGTGTTATTTTCTGACATATATATTAACAAAAACTAGAAACGAGATGCTTAATCACCTCGTCCTACTTAATTACTTTATTCTTGTCTAATATTATAATCAAATATTAGTCTTGTCAAGCCTATCTTTAATAAAATTATAAACAATATTAAAAGACTCATTTTCATTTAAATCACTAGTATCTAAATAAAGGTCATAATTTGCTGGATTATTTACATCAATGCCATAATATTTCTTATAACGCAAATTATCACTTTCTAAACGTCTGGTCATGCTATTTTTTACCGCTAAAACACTTGAGAGTTCAACATCTTCATTCCTATTATTCTCTTGCTGAAGATGCTTAAAAATCCTTTTCGCACCCTCTTCTTTTGAGACCTCTAGGTATATCTTTAATGAGTGCGGAATAAAATGCCAAGATGTGCGACCCTCTATGATAAAATTATCTTTTTTTTCTCCTAATTCTTGCTGGAATAGATCAACTTCTTGATCGGTCAATGGGTTCATTTCCCCTAACTTATTATATTCAGCTAAGGTTATTCCTTTTTTAGCAGCTGCTTCACGCCTTAATCCACCCATATAATAATGAGGCCAACCTAAAACATTAGCTAATTTTTTAGCCATGGTTGACTTACCAGCACCACCAGCTCCACTCAAGGATATAATCATAAAAAATAAAAAAAATTACCTATAATATAAACAAAATAGTCTAATTTTACTTTTCACTAAGAAATATACTATAATGATAACATAAATTAATCAAGGGCCAAAGTTGATTCGCCCCTAATTGTATTGCAGACATTTTTTTATGTATTTAGAAAAACTCGAAATTCAAGGATTTAAATCTTTTGCTAATAAAAATAGGCTAATTTTTCCTGGAAATCTATCTAAAGACGGGAAACAAGCGCTAACAGCCATTGTAGGACCCAACGGATCAGGTAAATCTAATTTAGCTGATGCGGTGCGTTGGGTTTTAGGCGAACAAAGCCTTAAGACCTTAAGAGGTAAAAAAGGCGAAGATGTTATTTTTTCTGGTTCAGATAAAAAAAATCAACTAGGAATGGCCGAGGTCTCTTTATACCTCAACAATGAAAATAAAGATTTTTTAAAAAATAAAGTAGATGGATTAGAAGATAATAAACATCTCGATGCTAATGGTCATTCCCTTTCTCCATTAGACTATGACGAAATTGTCATAACCAGACGTTTATATCGAAATGGCGATAGTGAATACCTATTAAACAACAATAGAGTGCGTCTTAGTGATATTCAAATACTCCTAGCTAAAGCAAACGTTGGACAAAAAACCTATAGCGTTATAGGCCAAGGAATGGTTGAAAGCTTTTTAAATACTGGAGCTAATGAAAGAAAAGAATTTTTCGATGAAGCTACCGGAGTAAAACAATTTCAAATAAAACGCGACCAATCTTTAGCAAAACTAGAGGGTAGCTTTGCTAACCTACAACAAGTAGAAATGCTTCTAAGTGAAATTAAACCGAGATTAAAGATGCTCACTCGCCAAATTGATAAATTAGCCAAAAGAGACCAATTAGAAACAGATTTAAAACTATTGCAACTTGATCACTACTCATCTTTATGGCAAAAAATAACTAATAAACTTGAGATTAATAAGTCTCAATTAGCAATCATTATCGAAGAAAGAAGGAGCTACGAAGACGAGCTAAAACTAATTCAAGGCGAACTAGAGCTAATTAAAAATGCAAATAAAGAAGATGATAATAATGAAAGATCAAAGCTAATAATAGAAGCTCAGGGGGAAAAAGATAAGATTATTCAAAATATTGCCCGCTTAAACGCCGAAATTGAACTACAATTAGAGGCCCAAGGCCAGTTTGATGCCGCCTGGCTTAATAAACGCTTAGAAGAGTTAAAATCAGAAGATAAAAAACTAGAAAATGAAATTCATTCATTAGAAAATAATGAGTTAGCTGCAAATATCAAAAACAATCAAAACTCCTCTAAATCTATTGAGGAAGAAATTAATCACAAAAATAATGTCAATAAAAAAATAGTAGAATTAGTCGAAGAACGGAATAAATTATTAAAACAAATAGACCGACTCGATGCTTTTTTAGAAACAAGATTAGAAAATCAAGGACACTATGATATCTCATGGCTCAATAACAAAAAAAATGAAATTAGAAAAAATATAGAGCATATAAACAATGAACTAAAAACTATTAACTTAGAATATTTAGAACAATCGTTAAAAACTTTTTTAGATAAAAAAACATCTCTAAACTTAGTCTTAGTAGATCAAAATAATAAATTACAAAAAATAAACCAAGAACTAAAAAATCAATCAAATCCCAATGCTAATAGAGAAGAAATTAATCGTAGTATTGACTCTTTTTTGGAAAAATTAGATTCAATTAAAAAAGAGAATGATCCTGTAAAGATAAAGACTATTATCAACGAAGCTAAGCTTGAATTTAAAAAACAAATTACTCAATTAATTAATGGTGAGATTTCTGAAAAATTAGAGCAGGTTAAACAACTCCAGACAGAGATTATTAACAACAGCGAAACCAAAGAGAGTTTAAGCAAAGAAATAAATAATAAGCAAATTGAACTATCTACTAAAACTGAAAAAAGGAACCTGTTTTTATCACACTTAAAAGATTTAATATCAGAACAAACAGATATTGAAGAAAAAATAAAAAAAACTCAGAACTTGGAAGATGAAGCTTCGATTAAAAATGATAAAGATAATCTTTCAAAAAAAATAGAGCATTTAAACCTGGAGATTGAAAAGCTGGAAATAGAGGCTGACGCAGGCCCATTATTAATCAAACAAGAAGAACTTAGGCAAACTTATCACGATTATCTTCTGCAATTATCTGTCATTACAGATCGGCTTAAACGCTTAAGAGAACAACTAAAATATAACCAGAAAGAAAGCCAAGAAATAAATGAAAAGATCGCTAGAGGACAAAAAAATATAAATATTGAGACGGTCAAACTAAATAAAATAAAATTAGAAAAAGATTTAAAGCAGCTTGAACTTAATCTCTCTCACTTGCAAAAAGAAGAAGAAAGAGAACAAAAAGATCGTCAAAAAGAAAAAAATCATTTTTTTGCCTGCCAAGAAAAAATTCAAATATTTCAAACCAAAATAGAGCTTTTGAATAATCAAATTAATAATTACCAAATAGAAATTGCTCGCCAAGAAACACGCCAAGAGGATCTTAATAAGGATATCTCTGAAGATAATTTAACTATTCCAGAAATTAATAAACACTATAGTGAGTCTAATGTTAACATTAATGAAGAAGATTTAAAGCCCAAGATTAATCAATTAAAACACCAATTAGAACTCATAGGAGGCATTGATCCAGAAACAGAAAAAGAATATGATGAAACTAATGAGCGTTATGTTTTTTTAAGTAAACAGACAGAAGATTTAAATTCAGCAATTGATTCCTTAGAAAAACTTATCAATGAACTTGATGAAAATATTAAAATCCGTTTTGATAAAGAATTTAAGGTAATTGCTGAAAAATTTAATGAATATTTTAAAATATTATTTAACGGTGGGCAAGCTAAAATATTCAAATTAGGAATTGAAGAAGAAGAGAAAGACAAAGAAGTTCCTAAAGAAATAAGCGAAGAATCACTTAAACTCAAAAAGTTAAAAAAATACAACGCTTTAAAAATAGCAGGAATCGAAATCCAAGCTACCCCTCCTGGTAAAAAAATACAAAATATTTCCATGCTTTCGGGTGGGGAGAGAGCTCTTACCGCTATAGCCCTAATTTGCGCAATTATCAGTGCTAACCCCTCGCCTTTTGTAGTTTTAGATGAAGTTGATGCAGCTCTAGATGAGTCTAACTCTGAAAGACTAGCTAAAATACTTGAAGATTTATCTAATAAAACCCAATTTATCTCTATCACTCATAATCGCGCCTCAATGAAAAAAGCTAGCATTATTTATGGCGTCACTATGAAATCTGACGGTGCCAGCCAGCTATTAAGTATCCGTTTAGACGAAATAGCTGCTTTTAAAGATTAAATTAATATTAACTAAAATTACTTCATTAATCTCAGACTTACTTTATTCTGCTTTTTTTGTTATAATAAAATCACTAAAAGTAAATAAATAAATATTTTTTTAGACTATGAATAAAAAACTAATTTACTTAAGTCTTTTACTGATCTTCGTTTTTAGTGCTGGTCTTAGTTGTAAAAAAGTTGACCAAAAAACACAAGCGGCGATGAAACCAATAAGCATTAATTATTGGCGTGTTTTTGATGATTCTGACGCTTTTCAAGATATTATTGCCAAATATCAAGCTATTCATCCCAATATCAAAATTAATTACCGTAAATTACGTTATGAGGAATTTGAGAATGAACTCTTGAATGCCTTAGCTGAAGATCGAGGACCAGATATTCTTTCTATTCATAATACCTGGATAAGGAAATATCAAAATAAGCTAGTACCCATGCCACCCCAAATTACCATGGCCTTCCAGGTTGAAACAGGATCAATAAAAAAAGAAATTATATCTGAACTTAGAACTAGCAAGACTATAAGCCTGAAAGATTTAAAAGATCGATATTTAGATGTAGTCTATGGAGATGTTGTTCTTGATGATAATCAGATTTATGCATTACCCCTATCAGTTGATACTTTAGTCTTATATTATAACCGAGATTTATTTAATAATGCAGGCATTATCGAAATCCCAAAATACTGGAATAAAACTTTTCAACAGGATGTAAAAAAATTAACTCGTCAAGATTCTGTAGAGGGCATTGTCCAATCAGGAATTGCCATGGGGACAGCAGAAAACATTGAAAGATTTAGTGATGTTCTTACCGTTTTAATGATGCAAAACGGGGCTATTATGATGGATGGCAAACAAGTACAATTTAACGTTATTCCTAGCGCTATTAGGGGTAATAATTATAATCCTGGCCTAGAAGCACTCCGTTTTTACATTGATTTTAGTAACCCAGGCAAAGAGGTTTATTCATGGAATGAAGAATTACCAAACTCATTAACAATGTTTAGCTCGGGTAAAACAGCCATGATGTTTGGCTATTCATATCACTTGCCAATGATTAAAGCTCAAGCACCTAAGTTAAACTTTTCTATCAGTAGTCTACCACAGATTGAAAACAGTCCAGTAGCAGTAAATTTTGCAAATTATTGGGTAGAAGCTGTTTCAAAAAAGAGTTTGAATAAAGAGGTGGCCTGGGACTTCATTCTTTTCATGAATAGAGAAGATCAAATAAAAAGCTATCTAGAAAAAACAAAGAAACCAACCGCACTCCGTTCGCTAATCAAATCTCAACAAGAAAATGATGAATTATCAGTTTTTGCAGATCAATTATTAACCGCTAAAAGTTGGTACAAAGGCAAGGATTCAAATTCAGCAGAAAAAGCTTTAGCTGAAATGGTTAATACGGCTAGACAAAATATCGGTGGAATTATGAATTCTTTAAATGCTGGAGCTGCTAAAGTCCAACAAACTATTTATTAATTTTATGAAAAAACAAAATTTTTTTCTTAGCATAGCCTTATTAATAATCGCTATATTTATACTTAATGCTCATCAAAGTTTAGCCCAAAGCTCCATAATCAATTCAGAAAACTCAAAGTATAAGCAAGGAACTTATGATGCTGATGATATTTTAGGAATAGCCATACATACCAGTAAACTTATTCTAGGTATAACCGGATCTTTAACTTTATTAATGTTTGTTTATGGTGGAATTAGCTTTCTTATAGCAGCTGGGAGTAGTGAAAAAGTAACTAAAGCCAAAGGAATTATAACCGCTGCCGTAGTGGGCCTAATTATTGTATTCTCTAGTTATTTAATTATTAAATTTGCCCTTTCTGCTTTAGGCCGAGATGACTTCGACGGATCACAAATGAAGATAAAATCATCTAGTATTCCTAGCACTGTCTTAGAAAAACAAATTATCATAAGCTAAAAGATTAAAACCTTTCAAAATCTACTTAACAATATCTCAATGACTGAATTTATTTTTCCTACAGAAAAAGAAGCTCCAGGTAAGCAATTAAGCTTAAGCCGAGAACAAAAAAATATTAGCCTCGAAGAAGCAGCTAAGCACTTACATATCCGTAAAGAATATTTGATAGCCCTAGAAAAAGACCAATACGATCAATTACCTTCAGGCTTATATGGAAAACATTTTTTAAAAAAATATTGCCGTTTACTTAAATTAAATTATAGAAAAATTCTAGCAGCCAGTCCCTTAGCAGAGAATAGTAATAGTGTAGATCCATTTTCAAAAAAAATACCTCGAGCCAGTAATTTTTTCATTTTTCCTAAGTTAATCAGGAATATTTTATTTATAAGTTTATTTTTAATTTTCGTAATTTATTTTATTTTCTATTTCAAACAATTATCTGCGCCACCTAAATTAATAATAAAATATCCTGAAACCAATCTCGTAATCTCAGATAATAATCTAACAATTCAAGGTTATAGTGATCCAGAGACAGAGATAATTATTAATGGTAGTATCGTGATGAGCTCTCAAGATGGAAATTTTAATAAAAATATACAATTGAAAAGTGGACTTAATACAATTAATATTAGTGCTAAAAAAAAGCACGGACGAGCAATTAATCTGCAACGTCAAATATTAGTTAAAGATCAATATGACGAATAATAAAAATATCCTATTTGACATAAATTTTATTTTAAATAAGATATCATTGTCACAACGTGAAAAAATTGCTGAATTAGGTTGTGGTAATTTTGGTTACTTTGTCTTTCCAGCAGCAACAATGGTGGGGCCACTGGGCAAGCTTTATGCTGTTGATATTTTAAAAACAACCTTAGAAGATATTAAAAAGAGAGCAATGCAAGACAACCTCAAACAAATAGAGACTATTTGGAGTAATGTTGAAGTATTTAAAGGAACTAAAATAGCCAATTCTAGCCTAGATAAAGTTTTTTTAATTAATATCCTTAATCAATCAGACAAGAAACATGATATTATAAGAGAGGCTGTCAGAATGTTAAAAAATAGCGCTAAATTATTAGTAGTTGAATGGAAAAGCATTGATAGTCCAATTGGACCAATACAAGAGAAGCGAATTCATAAAAACACTTTAAAAGAAATTGCCCCCAGGATGAACCTTATTCTAGAGGAAGAATTTGAGGCTGGCCCTTATCATTACGGTCTTATTTTTCATAAATCATAAAACTATGCAAAACCTATTAACTTGGAAATTTTGGTTTAATTTACGACCAGAACCTCTATTACCATTATTTCAAAAACTATACCTCGTACTTCTTGGGCTACTTCTAGTCCTAGCAATTATAAGTTATTTTAAACAAAAGCAAAAAAGTTTATACAAAAGGTTTTGGAAATTAGCATATTATTTTAATTTCAGTAATTTGCTTATTGGCTCAATCTTCTTTTTCTTTAATTATGAAAGAGCTGTCTTTCTATCAGCGCGCTTCTGGCTTGCTCTCTGGATTCCCACAATGTTTATTTGGCTCTATTTTTTAATAAAAAGATACCGATTAATTCCAGAGAATAAGAAAAAATTAATTGAAAAAAATGAATATTTAAAGTATATTCCCTAGTAAATCGTTTTTGACTATTATAATTTTTATAGTTAGTTATTATTGTCTTTCATTATGACCTATGCTAAAATAAGAGTATCGTTTTAATAATCCAAAACTAGAAAGGTGGTGAATTATGAAAAAAAGAATTTTAAAATATTTAGTAGCTTTTGGCGTTTTAGCTATTTTAGCTATGCCAATAGTTAGTCTAGCCGAAGTTAATCTTGGCACTAGTACAGTTACTGACCACATTGGCTTATCTGATGATAGCCCACTTACAACAGCAGCTAAATTAATTAACTCTATTATGGTTATCTTAGGCATTGTTGCCGTTGGTATCGTGCTTTTAGCTGGATTTAAATGGATGACTGCTGGTGGAAATGACGAAAAAGTTACTGAAGCAAAAAAACTTATGGGAGCTGGAGTTATTGGTTTAGTTATTATCCTCTCTGCATGGGGTATCACCACCTTTATTCTTGAGAGAATTGTTACAGCTTCAGGTACTACTACTACATAGATTATTTCTAGAATTAGTTTTAGAAAAAGTCCTTTTAAAGAAAGGGCTTTTTTTAATTCAGAAGGAAGACTCTAAACTAAACTGAGCTCAACTATATTGTCTTTCATTATGACCTATGCTAAAATAAAGGTATCGTTTTAATAATCCAAAACTAGAAAGGTGGTGAATTATGAAAAAAAGAATTTTAAAATATTTAGTAGCTTTTGGCGTTTTAGCTATTTTAGCTATGCCAACAGTTAGCCTAGCTCAGCAGAACGCAACATCAATTGATCTCGGATTAGGTGATATCGGAACCACTATTGGTCTTTCATCTAGCAGCCCACTGACAACAGTAGCTTTATTAATTAACTCTATTATGGTTATCTTGGGCATTGTTGCCGTTGGTATCGTGCTTTTAGCTGGATTTAAATGGATGACTGCTG
>CAYURA010000010.1:9292-22536 GCA_964446775.1 uncultured Gammaproteobacteria bacterium
GGCATTGTTGCCGTTGGTATCGTGCTTTTAGCTGGATTTAAATGGATGACTGCTGGTGGAAATGACGAAAAAGTTACTGAAGCAAAAAAACTTATGGGAGCTGGAGTTATTGGTTTAGTTATTATCCTCTCTGCATGGGGTATCACCACCTTTATTCTTGAGAAAATTGTTTCAGCTTCAGGTACTAATATTGCTACTCCATAGGTTATTTATAGAATTAGTTTTAGAAAGCGGTCCTTGCTTAAGACAGGGACCGTCTCTCTGTTAATCATTATTGGTTAGCAGGGAGGCGGGATATAAAAATAATATTTAATATGTCTATTTTAAAAGCTAAAAATGTCATTATTATTTTAAATGTTTTTTTTATTAGCTTCTTTTTACTTTCGTCAATACTGACACCAAGAAATGCTTTAGCCGAAGATAAATACGGTCTTGATCAAAGTGCTAGTAAAGTAGAAGCTTTTAAAGGTCAAGTAGGCAATCAAGAAGAAAATTTTATAAATGATAAAATTGGCTCTGTTATTGGTATTGTGTTATCTTTTATTGGTGTTATTTTCTTAATATTGATGATTTATGCTGGCATTAGTTGGATGACTGCTGCGGGTAATCAAGAAAAGGTGACTAAAGCAAAAAATTTAATTATTAATGCGATTATTGGTCTTATTATCGTCCTTTCAGCTTATACAATAAGCTCATTTATCGGCACTCGACTCCTGTAAATATGAGAAGATTTAATATTTTTATAATTCTAATATTGGTCTTAATTGGTCTACAAAACACCTCTCAAATGGTGTTAGCTGCTGACGAAACCTACGATTTTAATAAAAAAAGCGGTTTAAACACTGCCGCGGATAAAGCTGGTTATGAAATTGAGACAGCCAGAAATATTGAAAACTATATTAGTGAAATAATTACCTTAGTTCTCTCTATGCTCGGTGTCCTTTTTTTAATATTAATTATTTACGGTGGATTTCTCTGGATGACTGCTATGGGAAATGAAGAAAAAGCCAAAAAAGCTAAAAATTTAATCACTGACGCTTTAATCGGTTTAATAATCGTCCTTGCTGCCTATGCCATTGCCTACTTTATAATAAATAGTCTCAGTAGCAACTCTTTAACCAATACCCCCTGAATAAACCCAATCCTTAGAATAGTAATGTATAAATATTGTCTTATCCTACTTAAAATGAATCTTTTTATGAAAAATAGTTTACTCATCATCCTCAGTTCTTTATTTATACTATTTTTTGTATTTAATTTCTCTCTTGCTAATACTAGCGCAGCACCAAATTTAAAAGATGCTTTTAACAGCAATCTAAATAGCACTGCCGAAAAAGCAGCCTATAAAATTAATCCAGATGACACAGATGCGCTAGCTGACAGTATTAACAGCATGATTAATATTGTTCTGACATTATTGGGAGTAATTTTTATCGGCTTGTCTGTGTATGGCGGCTTTTTGTATATGACTGCCCGTGGCAATGAAGAACAAACTAAAAAAGGACAATCTGTCATAGTTCAGTCTTTAATTGGGTTAATTATAGTGCTATCAGCTTATGCCATTAGCTTCTTTGTCTTTAGCTTCTTTATCAAATAATTTATGAAAAAAACAATTTTTAAACAAATTTTAATGCTTCTAGCTCTTACAGCTATTATGATTATTCCCTATTTTGTATTTGCAGAAACTGCTGCTGCTATTGATGAAAAAGCAAGTTCTAATCCAATGACAATGTTAAAGACAATTGGAGGAAAGTCGTTTAATAAACAAACTAATGAAAACACTTTTGTTGAGATTGCTGGCTTGGTTGTTAATATAGCGCTAAGTATTTTAGGTGTTATTTTCATTGTCTTAATGATTATAGCTGGTTATACCTGGATGATGGCATCTGGCAACGAACAAAAGGTAACAGAATCTAAAAGTACTATCAAACGTGCAATTATCGGACTTATTATTGTCTTAGCCTCTTGGGCTATTTGGAACCTTATCTTCACAACATTTATTGATCGAATTTTATAACTTATATTTTATGAAAAGTTCACTTAGCAAATTTTTATTTCTAGCCCTTACTACTCTCTTATTTTTAAATTTTACTAGCTTGGCGCAAGCAGATGAGGTTACACCCCCCACTACAGCTAAGGGCTCAATGCAAAACCAAGCGGAAAAAATGAATAAAATGGCCGGCTTCGGTGACGCATCTGTTGACAATATTGCAGCTGCTGTGATTGAAACAGCTTTATCTCTTTTGGGTATTATATTCTTAGTCATTATCATCTTTGCAGGTTATAGATGGATGACTGCCTCTGGCAACGAAGAAGAGGTTAAAAAAGCCCAAGAAGCAATCAAACGAGGTATTATTGGCTTACTTATAGTTATTTTAGCCTACGCTGTTACCAGCTTTGTCTTTAATGCCTTGCCATTTGAGGGTTTTAATAGTAGTAATCTTGTGACTTCTTAATGAATGCTACCATGATGTAAAAATCAATTTTCTCACTTAAGGATAGATTTAAAAAAGGCGAAATCCGTTAATTTGGATTCGCCTTTGTTTTTTTATCTTGCTGGTTGGATGCAGTATCCATGGTACGAAATACCAGCAATGAATGACTGTCTGATGCCGACAATCATTTTAGATTGTCCTTCTTTCCGCCCACTGATTTGGACGGTACAGGTATATTGACCTGGAAGCAGGTACACTTCCAGTTTCTCGCCTGGAGCAAGAAAAGCCGAGATTCCATCGGTTTCATCGACGGACTGAATTTTGAAGTTGGCCGATTTATATCGGTCTTGATTCCAAATCAAGACCTTTAAGCCTTGAGGTCCCCGAGCATCTACGGGGGTTTCACTGAGCTTCTGAAGAGCTAGTTCACTCTTCTGAAGTTGCAGATCTCCTGACCTCACTTCTTGAGCATTTATTCTTCTTTTTTTCTCAAGACTTCTTAGCTCTTTCGGAGTCTTTTCTGTCATGGCCGCTTCAATTGCCATATTTTTCAATTCTTTTTTTTGTGCTTTTAGCTCTACTAAGAGCTGTGTAGCACTCAAAAGAATTTCTTTATCAGACCGCAACTTGGTTTGATAGATATCAACTTCCCGCCGCAGAGCAGCTGCTTCTGCGGTTGAGAGGTATCCTTGCGCCCTCTCTTGAAGTTGTTTTATCCGCCACGAGATTCGCAGCGTATCAATTTTTTCAATTTCTAATTGAAGAAATTGAATTTCTTTTTCAAGCTGCTGCAAAGCAACTTGACTTTGACGTGTCTGAGCACTAACGCTACTGGCGCTAATGACCAAAAACACTAATAAACTAAAAATTTTTGTTTTCATTATTTTTATTTTTTATATTTTTTTTTAATGAACTTCGTCAATTCAATCAGTATAAATACAAATTGAGCTAACTTGCTATTATATCACGATTATAGATTTCTGTCAATAACTTATCCACAAGCCAATAATTGACTTTTTTTTGTTCATGTGTTATAAATATGAGTCGCAAAAATCCTTGCTTGTCATCATGGATTATATGACAAGCAAGGATTTTTTATTTTCTTAAATTCATAATTTAATTGCCTTATGAAAAAAATAAAGATTAGCGGGGATTTAGTGCCTCTTAGTAGACGAGAACAAGTGGTTGTTAATTTAATTATTGTCTGTATTTTTCAATTTCTCTTTTTCTTCACCCCTGTTTTAGCAGTAGAAACAATAGAAGAAAGCGGAATTATTAACAACAACATTATTAACTTAGCCTTTAGTAGTAAAGGAGAAGCTGATCCACTAGTAGCTAATTTAATAGAGACCCAAAACAAAATATCAGAATTAGTAGAAACGACAAAAGTGATGGTAGACAGTCCTATTGGTCCAGTAAATAATATTTTGCCAATAAACAAAGAGGTTCAGCCACAAGTTAAAGTTATTAGCAGTAGCATTAGGACGTTAACAGCCTACAATTCATTACCTGAACAAACTGATGACACTCCCTGTATTACCGCTAACGGTTTTAATCTTTGTAAACATTGGACTGAAGACACTATTGCTGCCAACTTCCTGAAATTTGGAACTAAAGTGAGAATTCCAGAATTATTTGGCGATAGAATTTTCGTTGTCAGGGATAGAATGAATAAACGCTTTAGTGATAGAGTTGATGTCTGGCTAAAAGATAAGCAAGATGCTAGGAAATTTGGCAAACAAACCGCTCGAATTGAAATAGTTGAAATGATCGAATAAATTTTTTTCGAATATAATAAAACACCTTTGCTTGGAAACAAAGGTGTTTTTATTTTGATATGACATCCAACCATTAAAACAAAAAGGATAGAAAACCACTTCGCTTGAGTTCTTTCTCTTTTTGAGCCAAATTAACTGTACTTGGCACAATAGTGTCAGGAATAAGAGAAATACTATCAATACCCTCAGCCATAAGGAATTCAGCAAATTCAGGAAAATCACTTGGACCTTGACCACAAATACCAACTTTTTTCTTTCTTTTTTTAGCAATTTTGATAAGTGATTTAATCATTATTTTTACAGCCTCATTTTTTTCATTAGACACGCCTTCAATTTTTAGACTACCTCCAGAATCGCGATCGATTCCTAAAACTAGTTGGGTTAAATCGTTAGAGCCAATAGAAAACCCATCGAAGATATCACAAAATTTATCAGCTAAAATAATATTTGAAGGAATTTCTGCCATCATGTAAATTTCCAAGCCTTTAACTCCTCTTTTTAAACCATGTTGGGCCATAATTGACTGAACCTTAACTCCTTCTTCAACAGTTCTACAAAAGGGAACCATTATCTTAAGATTATTTAAACCAAAATCATCTCTAACTCTTTTTAAAGCCTTACACTCTAATTTAAAAGCTGGTAGAAATTCTTTAGAATAATAGCGACTTGCACCTCGCCAACCAATCATGGGGTTAGATTCATTGGGCTCATAAGCTTGACCACCAATTAAATTAGCATACTCATTGCTTTTAAAATCAGACAAACGCACAATTACATCTTTAGGATAGAAAGCAGCGGAAATAATGGCTAAACCCTGCGCTAAACGATCAATAAAATATTGGGTTTTATCCTGATAGCCTTCGGTGAGCTCATCAATCTGTTTTTTCGCTTTTTTATCTATTAATTTATCGTAATTAATTAGAGCTAATGGATGAATTTTAATATAATTATTAATAATAAATTCTAAACGAGCCAATCCAACACCATCATTTGGTATAAAAGAATGAGCAAAAACTAAATCAGGATCACCAACATTCATCATTACTTTTGTTTTTGGTCGTTTTAAATTTTTTATATCAGTACGATTTATTTTAAAAGGAATTTTTCCTTTATAGACATAACCCTCTTCACCCTCAGCACAACTAACCGTTATACTTTGACCCTTCTTAAGTATCTCAGATCCTTTATTTGTACCGACAACACAAGGTATGCCCATTTCACGAGATACGATAGCGGCATGGCAAGTTCTTCCTCCTTTATCAGTCACAATGGCTGAAGCCATTTTCATAATTGGCTCCCAGTCGGGATCTGTCATATCAGTAACTAGCACTTGGCCAGACTGAAAATTATGAATATCTTTAACATCCATTATTCCATTAACTAATCCCTGACCAATTTTATCGCCTACACTTTGGCCCTTGACTAAAATGACCCCCTTCTTCTCTAAACGGTATTCTTCAATCACATTAGGATTTCGCATGCTTTGAACTGTTTCTGGTCGAGCTTGAACAATATATAATTTCCCATCTTGCCCATCTAAGGCCCACTCAATATCCATTGCTCTAGCATAATGTTTTTCTATTTCCATTCCCCATTTAGCCAACTGTTTTACTTGAGTGTCATTAATAGAATATTTTTTTCTTTGTGCACTAGGAACTATAACATTTTTAACTGGAGACTTTTTACCTTTAGTATTATAAATCATTTTCATGTGTTTCTTGCCAATAGATCGGGAGATGATAGCTAAAGTAGGTTTAAAAACATAATATTCATCAGGATTAACTTTACCTTGAACAATATTTTCACCAAGACCATAAATAGAATTAATTAAAACGGCATTCTTAAATCCTGATTCGGTATCAATTGTAAACATTACTCCAGAAGAGCCTAAATCTGAACGAACCATTTTTTGAACACCAACTGACAAAGCAATGGAAAAGTGATCAAAACCCTTATCAACTCGATAAGAAATAGCTCTGTCTGTAAACAAAGATGCAATACATTTTTTAACAGCAATTAATAAATCTTTTTCACCAGAAACGTTTAAAAAAGTTTCTTGTTGTCCAGCAAAAGATGCATCGGGGAGATCTTCGGCAGTTGCGCTAGAACGAACTGCCACATCAATAGCCTTACGTTTACTCTCAGCTGAAAGTTTTTTATAGGCCTCGCTAATTTCTTTTTTGAAATCATTCGGTAATTCAGACTCTAAAATTATTTTCCTTACCATTTTCCCTCGATCCATTAAATTACGAATATCATGGGTATTTAGATCTTTTAATATATTCTTAATTTGTTTTTTTAAACCAGATTGTTCTAAAAAATAATTATAAGCAGAGGATGTCGTTGCAAATCCATTAGGAACGAGAATTCCTTGTTTTTTTAGCTTACAATACATTTCGCCCAATGAGGCGTTTTTTCCTCCTACTGAGGGCACATCTTTAATAGACAACTCCTCAAAAAAACATATAAACTGGGGCTTTTTCATAGATTATTTTTTTAAAAATTATTAAATATTTATTAATTATATCATATTCTTTACAAGATTATAATTATAGCATAATATAGTTAAAGGATGAAATATTGCGGGCGTGGCGGAACTGGTAGACGCACTTGGCTTAGGACCAAGCGAGGCAACTCTTGAGAGTTCGAGTCTCTCCGCCCGCACAATTTTATTTATAGCAAATATGCTATGTTTAAATTCTTACACAATATAATTCCCCCTAATATATTGCTAGAAATCGGGCCATTAACAATCCGTTATTATGGTCTATTTTTAATGCTTGCGATATTAGCAGCTATTTTTATTACAATAAGAATATCTAAATGGTATAAAATAAAAAAAGATATTATTTTAGACTTAAGTATATATTTAATAATTGGAGGTATTTTAGGCGCAAGAATATATGATGTTTTTTTAGAACTACCTTATTATCTAAATAATCCACTACAAATAATTCAAGTTTGGAAAGGTGGTCTAGCAATTCATGGTGGTTTAATGGGTGGTTTCTTGGCCTTACTATTTTTTATTCAAAAATATAAATTATCATTAATTAAAATTACTGCTATTATTATACCAGGTGTGGCATTAGGACAAAGCATTGGCCGTTGGGGTAATTGGTTCAACCAAGAGTTATTTGGTCTTCCCTCTAAATTAGCTTTTGCAATCCCTATTGATTTAATAAATAGGCCGATTGCTTACATTAACGAAACTCATTTTCATCCAACCTTTCTTTATGAAAGTGTTGCCTGTTTTTTTTTAGCTTGTTTATTATTCTATCTACATTGGCGATGGCATAAAAAAATAACTCATAAACAAGAAAAGATAATTATCAGTTTATATTTATCAATTTACGCTTTCATTCGTTTTATGTTAGAATTCATCAAAGTAGACTATACTCCTATTTTTCTAAATTTACGCTGGCCTCAATTTACTAGTTTACTTATGTTGGTTTTATCAATAGTTATTTTATTTTATACTGATAAAAGTAAAATTAATAATAATTAATCTAGTCTATGTTTAGATACAATCTAATAAAAAAATTTTCCAATTTTAAAATTAAACAAAGTTTAATAATTCTTTACGCTGGTGGATTCATACTGTCTATCGCCACACATATCACTTCTTATATCAACTCTAGCTTTATTGAGACTTTCGTTGATGTTCAGCACATTGGTTTATTTTTTATCACGGCTAATATCTTTACTTTTATAGCAATGTTGTTTTTTACTAAAATTATAATACGTCTTGGTAATTTTACCGCAACAAAAATTATATTAATAATAGCTATACTATCATCTTTAGGATTAATTAGCGGTATATCTTCATGGTTCCTTTTACCTTTTTTTATTTTTATGTGGGCCAGTTTTAACCTCTTATGGATAAATTTAGATATTTTCGTTGAAAGTTTTACTAGTAATAAAAACACCGGTAAAACAAGAGCTGTTTTCTTTACTTTTATAAATATTGGAATTATATTTTCACCAATGATTTCTGCGCAGTTAGTTTTAAATGAGATATATTACAATTATGTTTATTTAATTTCTGCCTGTATTTTATTAATTTTTTATTTTTTACTCGGTTTTGTAAAAAATAAAGTTCATAAGGTTATTTTATATGAGAAAAAGAGCATGAAAAAAACTGCTGTTGATTTTTGGAAAGATAAGACCTTAAGAGGTATTTATGGGGTTTCTTTTTTTCTTAATCTTTTCTTTGCTGTGGCTGTTGTTTACATGCCACTATACTTACATAATGAATTAGGTTTTAATTGGACGTCAATAGGTATAATGTTTTCTTTTATGCTGCTGCCTTTTGTACTACTAGAAATTCCTGCTGGTGTTATTGCAGATAAATATTTGGGTGAGAAAGAATTGCTTTATACTGGTTTTATTATATTAACTATATCTTTATTCTTTTTTGGAATTTCTGGTCCAAAAAGCTTCTTATTTTGGACTATGCTATTATTTTTTAGTCGAGTAGGTTCAGCTCTAATTGAAGCAATGAGGGAGTCCCGTTTCTTTAAAATTGTAGATGCTGAAAATGTTAGTTATATTAATTTCCTTAGAACCTCTTATCCTCTAGGATATTTAATTGGTACGGGTTTAGGGGTAATTCTTTTACAATGGTTCAACATTCCATCCTTATTCATATTAATGTCTATTCTGTTTTTATTCAGCTTCTACTTTGTTCAAATAATTAAAGATAGTAAATAATTAAGCTATTGACTATTTAGACTCAAGCTTTATAATTATTCCATGCGGGTATCGTATAATGGTTATTATGTCAGCCTTCCAAGCTGAAGATGGCGGTTCGATTCCGCTTACCCGCTCATAAAAAGCACTTCTTTAATGAACTACACCCTAAAAAGTAGACACGAAACTGTCTGCTTTTTTTAATAATCTCCAAAATCATATTTTACTATTTTCTTTCTAATCGGTCCTTTTATAATAAAATAAATACCACCCTTAAACCATTTCCACAGAACTATTGCCACACCTTCTTTATCTAAACGCCTAACTGAAAAAAAAAGCTTAGTTCCTTTAATCATTCGATACTTACCCTTTTTTGAGATTCTTCTAACATAGTCATAATCTTCACCGATATATATACTCTCATCAAAGCCCCCAATTTTTTCATGCTCTAATTTTTTTACAATAATGCCGACACCAACTGAAGCAGGGAAAAAATATTGGCCCAAATAACACACTGAATGATAAACTTTTTCAAATATACGATAAATAAAACTAGGTGAGTTAAAAATCAAATAAAAACCAGCGATAGTTAAATTTTTATTTGTAAAATCTGAATATGTTGTTAATAAAAAATCATCCGGTAATTTAGTGTCTGCATCCAAAAATAAAATTATTTCTCCTTTAGCAATTTTTACCCCATTATTTCTTTGTCTGGCCGGTAATTTCTTCTTATCTCTGATCACTCTTGCTCCGTACTCTTTGGCAATTTCAATTGTTTTGTCTATAGAAAAAGCGTCTGAAATAATAATTTCATAATCTTTAAAATCTTGTTTTTTAATTGACTGAAGTAAAATAGGTAAATATTTTTCTTCATTAAGTGTTGGTATAACAATGGAAACCATAATATCAAAATAATTTTCTAGCTAATTCCCAAAAATCTTGGTTTCCATGTAAATATTGCCAATACCACCATTCAGCGCCCCAAAGATAAGCTTTATTAAACTGAGTTTTTTTAGCATAGATCAAATTACTCTTAAAGCGCTCTAAACTAAAAGAATAATCGGCTTCATTTTTACTTAAATGAACAATTTTTCCCTGAGGGACCCATGGCTCAGCTTGAAGCTCCGCAATTATCCTTTTTTCTGGTGGAATTTTAACTAACCAAGCTTTGAAACGATAAAAAGACGGTGGAATTGGATAAAGTGTATAACCTAACCACCGATTCCAAACAACTCGATACATAGTTGTCCCAAAAATATCTCCATATTTTGCTTCTTTACGCCACATATTTAATTCACCTGGGCCAGAGACCATAACAGGTCTGCCGTCTAAAGATCTAAGTAAAGCTAATTCTTTTTTAAAAAACTCCTCATCACTAGGTGGGCAAATGCCAAAGAAATCTAAAAAGGGCTCATTTTCCAGTTGCCAACTTATTATGGATTCATTATTTTTATAGCGATTAATAGTCCTTTCTAACATTAGCAAAACCTGATCTTGAATATCAACAATTTTTTCTTGATTAGTCCACGCTGGAGAATGACACTCTGGCCAACGTGGTAAGCGCCAACCAACACTAATAATAAATTCGATATTCCTTTTATTGCCCTCATTAATTAAATAATCATAGTCATCATAAATATAAACACCTTTTTCTTTTTCAATATCATCCCAATAAATCGGTAACCTTATTTGCTTAACTTTTAAATCATCAAGAATAGCTAAATAAACCTCCTTCCAGTCTAAGCCTAGTTCTTCAGCATATTTTCTAGAAAAAGTTACACCGAAAAAATTTTCATTATCACTCAAAATTTCTATTTCTTTATTACTGCTAAATATTTTCATAAAAATAATAATACTAATTAACAAAACAACTAATACCAAAGCTAATATTTTAATACGATATTTCATAAAGCTAGTAAGTACAAGCCACAACTAATTATTAGAATGGCTATTGTTTTTTTTATAATCACCGATTTAGATATGTCTTCTTTTAAAATTTTAGGGGCAAACATTGATACAAGCGCTCCTAAAATAATAATCCACACATATTGAACCCCTTGTAGAGCATTAACAATAGCAACTGGCCCTAAATATATGGCATAATTTTGCAAAATAAAACCAAGGGCTCCTAAACCTTGGTTGACCACTAGAAGGCCCTGTTTCTTATTATTCCCTTTCTTAGGCTTAAATAGAGCGGCTATTTCTTGACGCGCACGACGAGAAAATAAAATTAAAGCTGCAAAAAAAGCTGCTCCCAAGCGCGTCCAAAGGAAAGCACTTAAAAATTCTTGACTTTGATAAGCAAATTTACTACCAACAAAGAACAAGGCATAAAATAATCCAGATAGAATAGCTAAAATAATCCCGAGTTGTGGATTATAATTCTTTAATGAAAGGCGTGAAAATAGTTTTTCCCAAAAATTTTTCTTTTTGCTTGGCAAAAAAGCTATAACTAATAGTCCAAGAAATAAGAGGGCAATGGCTATTATTTGTCTTAAATAAAAAGTGTCTTTTAAAACTAAAAAAGCAAGTGGTAAAGAAAAGATAGGCGTTGAACCGCCAACTAACACTAATATTCTAGAAGCTTCTCCTCTACGTAAAGCAGCATATAAAAATAAAAGGGCTAAAGTAAAGATTCCCCCTAAAATTAAATCAAAAATGAACATCGAAAAACCTGGCCACCTCATAACCCAAGGAGCTACAATCAACACTAATAGGCCCATAATTGAGGCCATAAAAGTATAAGCGCGAGCACTGCCTAAAACTTTTTCTACTAAAAACTTATCAATTAAATTAGCTACAGCTAATAAAAAATAAGCTATTAATGCAACGATCCACCAACTCATAAATTAATATCTAAGACTTCTTTTATAATATTTTTTGTACCATCTCTTCGACTTAATAAATATGCATTAAATGCTGCCCTGGCTAGACGTCCATCTTTTTGCCAATCAACCAACCACTCGTCCACAATCTCTGGATTTAAACTTTCTAAGCCAACTCCTAACTTTAAAAGCCATTCACGATTAAAGTGTTCTTGTGAGCCAACTGGCTCAGACATGATAATAGGCACGCCTAAACCAGTATAGAAGCTCAACTCGGATGGTTTCGTCCATAACAAGTCACTATTCCTTAATGAAAGATTAAAAAGCTTAAAATACTCTGGCTTTTGTGGATGATAAATTATTTCTACGCCTTCGTTGTTTTGTAAATTTAATAATTCAATATTTTTTTTAAAATAATTATGTACATCACTACGCACTCCCGCAACTAAAATTAGTTTAATTTTCTTTTCATTTATCTTATTCATTAATTTTTTTAACAATAGAATACCCAACTCTCTTTGAGCACCAGCACCGCCAACTGCAAACATAATAGTTAGAGGTCTGTCAATACTTTTTGGAGTTACAATATTATAGACATCCAAAATCTTAGCATTTCTTTTTAAAAAAATTTTATTAGGATCTAAACTAACTAAACGCTTGGATAAATCGTTTTTCAAGACAAGTTCATTATCACCAATATTTTCTAATGGTAGAGGAAAGCCTGTTAATTTAATATTTTCTTTTTTTACGCCATACATCATTAATCTACGACAGACCCTCTCAGTGCTAGCTAAATAAATTATTTTACTTTCATGAGGATTAATTGGAGCCCAAGCCCTGGAAATATCAGCATCGCAAATTATACAATATATGGGTCCCTTATATTGATAATATTCAGCGCTATAAGCAGCCACAAAAAAACTCGTTACAAAAGGTAATGGATTTTTATTTAATTCATTAATTAGATTTTTGCCAACTCCTTTTTTCACAGCTTTAAAAAACATTTTTTGTTGCAATGTTTGTTTTGATAAGTCTCGCAATGGATAGAAGTTTTGAATTCTCTGAAAATAATCCATAATATTGAAAACCAAAACTCCTAATAAGGGGATTTTTTTAAAATATGAAATTTTTTCATAAGCTCTGCTACTATTTAACCAATACTTTTTTTCCCATTCGCTAGAGTTATCATAATTATTTAAATTAATGTTCCCAGAGTGGCTCCAGGATAAAAGTGGATATGCAGCCCGCTGATGACCATAGCCCATGTCCACAACAACTAAGTGAAATTTTTTATTCATAGGTAGAATAGTTGAATATTAATAACTTAACTTCATTATACTATATATACAATTTATATTAAAGATTGTTATTTAATTAAGAACCTATTTAAAATTATTTAATTAATTTAAAGTTCAATAAATGAAATTAAATTATTTTCCAAAACAAGAATTACTTAGAAATTGAATTGTTAAACACAAATTTAGTCATTCAACACTTAAAATCTGCTTACTTTTTAG
>CAYURA010000011.1:0-21289 GCA_964446775.1 uncultured Gammaproteobacteria bacterium
ATAGTATTGACAATTATGTAGTAATTATGTATACTAGAAAATTAATAAAATATAATAATTAAAATCAATATGAAAAAAATTCTATTATTTTCTGTTTTAACTATTTTAATACTAGTGAGCTGGAGTGTTAAAGATGCAAAAACTAAGGATCAACCATATTATTCTGGCGATGCCGTTTTATACTATGATCATTTAATCATTGCTAGTACTAATTCTGGTAAATTAGAATTCTTTAAATCATCTGGTAACAAAGTCGAGCGCCTGTTCAGCCACAGTTTAGCTTTCAATCCTTCTAAACAAGAAGTTTTTAATGATGTTAAACTAGAAGTACAAGGAAATAAGTTAGTAGCTTATGCTATTGCTGGATATACACTCTATGAATATGATGTTTCTGATTTAAAAACTGCACGATTTGAGAAAAAAATTCGAAATACTTATTGGGAATGGTATCATCGAATTGAGCGCTTAGGCAAAAATTTAGCAACAATCAGTGATCGAGGCGTTCGTATTTGGAATCAGAACCTTGATGTTATTGATGGATATGATTTTATTAGTGATTCACCATATAGTTTACGTAGTGGTGGTGATAACCGTTTCTTATTTGCGATAGATAATAAATCTTTAAAGATTTATGATCGTGAATCAAGGGCAGTAATTAATAAAATAGCTTTAAATTTTCATGATGAGAATAATATTAATCGTAAAGCATATTATGATCGAAATAATGAACTGTTATACATTGCCGATGATTATTATGTTAAAAAATATAATTTAGAGGGCTCTTTATTAGCATCTTTCCGTCACTACAATGATTCAACTTATGACACTGAGAGTGCTATTGGTAGTAAATATATTTATGTCTCAAGTGGATCTAAAATACATCAACTAAGTAAAAGTGATTTGAAGTTAGTTCGAGAACAAAAATCTTTTGATGCTACCCCTCAAGGTTGGTCGATGGGCTTAAAATTAGTTAGCACTAAAAACGGTGATCGTTTAGTCGTATTTAATAATTCTGGAATTGCTATTTTTGATCAAGAGCTAAAATTACTTGCAAGTAGTGGAAAGATTAGTCAAGATGATGGGATAACTTATCCTTATGAAAATTTGTATATTAGCTTAAATTTTTATAGTGTTAAATCAGGTGCTACTATTACTGTTAATGGTGGAGGTTATTTGCCTAACGAGGATGTAGTTATTAGTTTAAAAAATACAACTAAATTTATCAAAGCAGATAATTTTGGACGTTATGTAGCTGATTTGTATATCCCTCAAATCCAAGCAGGACGATATGATGTTAAAGCTGACGGTAAAACATCAGGCTTAACTTACAGCACATCACTTGAGGTTGTTCAGTAACAAGTTAATAAAAAAAATCTCGTTATTATTCGAGATTTTTTTCTTCTATGACTTGATTATATATATTTATTAATTCTTTGTAATGCCAATCTAAATTTTTATTTTGGCGACTTAGGAATGCTTCTTTGCCTATTTTCTCAGCTTCTTTACAACTTATTGACTCCATAATACTACTAAGTTTAATGAAATCTTCAGTTGGAAATATATAACCAGTTTTTCCGTTTTCGACTAACTCTGGTAAGCCCCCCATATTGCTAACGATGATAGTTTTAGCTGCAGACATAGCTTCAATAGCTGCTAGAGGCATATTTTCTGGCCAGCGTGAAGGTATAATAATGGCTAAAGCTTCAGATAGAAGTTTTTCTAATTCTGTGCCTTGAACTTGGCCAGTAAACTTCAGCTTAGCATTTAATTCTTTACCGAGTTTTTCTAGTTCACTTTTATAACTACCAGATCCAGCAATAACTAATTCTTTATTGGATCTAGCAGCCGCTTTGATTGCTAGGTCAATTCCCTTCTCTTCCTCTAGCGCACCAAAATATAAGAAATAATTTTTAAGTTTATTTACCGGAGTTACTTTAATTGGGCTGATGTTTTCTAATATAAAAAATTTAGCTTCATCCCAGCCTGCTTCAAGGCAAATATTTTTTATAAATATACTAGGAGCAATAAATTTATCAACTCCTTTTTCATATATTTTTAAGAATTTGTGGTGGATTGTCATTTCAATGGACGCTAGAAGACTTTTAATAAGATTGTTATCTATACAACGATATTTTGTGCATTGAAAATAATTGCCATTTAGACATCGTTTGCAATACTTACCTTTCGTATATAGTTTATAATTAGGACAAATTAATTTGTAATCATGTAAGTGCATTACAACTGGAATATTCTTTTTACGAGCTACATCTAAGATTGAAGGAGATAATTGATGATAGATATTGTGACAGTGGATTATGTCAGGTGTAAATTCATTGAGAAGAGAAGTAAATTTCTTTTTTGCCTCTAAGTTATAAATCACTGATTTGGCTGCTTTAAATTTATCTTTTAGATTTTTAGTATGTAAATCAACATTATTAGAAAAAAAATTCTTATCTTTAGAGTCAAGATTGTTTGGTCCTTTCATGGAAAAAACTCTGACCTGATGTCCTCTTTCTGTTAATACTTTTTCTAAGAAAAGAAAGTATTTATCAGCTCCACGTCTAGGATAATAAAATTTATTAACTTGTAAAATTTTCATAATCATTTTATCCTTATCTCTTATCTGAGATTAAGATATATTAAATTAATATATATATAAATTATAGCATAGCTATAGTTTTGCAAACAATCCAATGTCTGATTCTACAATAAAAAAAATTCGTTTAATTATCGTGGCCTTTTCTTTAATTATTTTAATGGTTTTAGTTCTTGTCTCGATGCCTTTACTTAATAAATTATTAGTCGTCTTAGTGATGACTCTGTTTTTGATATCTTTATTTAATTTTAAATTAGGTTTTTTATTAATTCTTTTTATTAGGCCAATTATAGACTTAAGTGTATATAACGTCATTTTTTCTATTGGCGCCTTATCAGTCAATGCGCTTAGTTTATATGGATTAATGATGTTTGTCATATCATTTTTTTATATTCACACTAAAAAAAATAATTGGCGTTATTTATCACATAGATACTTATTTATTGCCTGGGTTTTGTTTCTCGGAATTGGTATTCTAACTATTTTTAATAGCTTTTCCCTTGCTGAAACTGCGAAGGACATATTACGTTATCTCAGCATATTTTATTCTTTCTTGGTTGGATTTTTTATCTTAAAAGATAGTAAAGATTTAAGTTTATTAATTAAGGTAATTATTTGGTCAGCTTTAGTACCAGCTGTTTTATCTCTTTTTCAAATTATTAATAAAACTGGCTTGCCTGATGACAAAATATATCGAGCTTTCGGCACTTTTACTCATCCAAATATGTTAGCCTTCTTTCTTACTTTAGCGATTACCATGGCGATATTTTTAATTTTAAATATTCGCAAAACCAGGTTAGAGGTTTATGTTTATTCTCTTCTAGCAACTCTTTACACAATAATTTTATTTTTTACTTATACTCGTGGGGCGTACTTAGTTATTCTAACTGTTTTTTTTATAATAGGCATTATTAAATTTAGGAAATTTTTAATTGTTAGTTTTATTTTTCTTTTATTTTTATATGTTTCTCTTTCTTCAGTTCAGTCTAGATTCGACAGTATTTTTGAAAATGATCTTTATGGCTCTATAGCTTGGCGTTTTGATTTGTGGCGTGATGCTTATGGCTATGTTAAAGAAAAGCCACTAACAGGTTATGGACTAGGAACAGCTCAAACAATTATTGCTATTAACCGTGACTATCATTTAGTCTCCTCAGAACCACATAATGATTATCTGCAGATTGCTCTAGATGGTGGGTATCCTCTTTTGCTTGCTTATCTAGTATTAATTTCATCATTATTAATTGCTTTTTTGCGCTCCTATTTACAAGAAGAGAGACCTCGATTAAAAAGCTTCTTTATATTTTTACCTGTTTTATCAATTTCTATTTTTGTGATGTCTAGTGGAGATAACCTTCTAAATAATATTGCTATGCAATGGCAACTTTGGTCATTAGCTGGTGCATCACTGGCTTGCTCAAGTGAAAAAATAATTTATGTATCATTAAAAAAGCCCGCTTAATTAAAAGCGAGCTGTTGATTATTTCCTGACTGAACCATCTGAATATTTTATCCAGGCGGTCTGGCCATCTTTTATATATACTTGGCCATTATCGAATTTTCTTGCATAGGTATTATTACTAATTTTTTTCATAGCACCCAGCGGTTTACCCAATTTTAGGTCATACTCTTCCGAGTATTGGGTATTTTGAGAGTTCACAAAGATGCAATTATCTAGCATAACCGAGCTGCATAAGCCGATCCAGTAATTATCTGGATCAGGATTAATTAGAGCGATTTTATATCCTGCTGCGATTCTCATGTTAATTTCCCAATTATTTCCTCCCTTGAGATTGTGATAGGGATATGGAAAAGTTTCAAATTGTTTACCATCAACTTCCTGGTAACTATCGTTACCCGGATTTGCAATTATGATGAAATTTTCCCCTTTTTCCTTTCTAATGGAACGAATATAATTCTTCATTCCTGAAGTCCAGTTCCTGCTAATTTTATCTAAATCATCGTCTGGTTGACCATCACGGTTAAAATCAAAGCCATTTTGTCCGCGATATGTAGCGAGCCAACCAATTCCCACAGGATCATCGCCCCAACAGTTGTCAATTAGGCAACCATCAATTTTTTTATCCCTAAGGATATTTAAGAACTTTTTGGCAATAAACTGCCAATATCTTTCTCCTTTTATTAATGGACAGTTATCTCTCATGTCAAGTGCATACATATTGGTCCAGGCCCCCAACTTACTCCCATCTGGTTGTCTAAGCCACCATTCTGGACGTTTATTTAACTCTTCAAGGAGTTTAATGGACCAAGGCTTGTCATTCCACATGGGTTCGAAGATTTCTGTTTGGTTTAAATACAAAATAATTTTAATTTTATTATTTTGCATTTTTAGCTGATTAACTGATTCCGGGTTATTAATAAAATTTTCATAATCTATTACGATTAAATCGTAATTTTTTAAATTGTTTGCCTGTTCTAGAGTCATTGTTGGCAGATACCACAAAACTCCATATATTTGCTTAAACTCTTTTTTTGAACAAGAATTTAAACAAATAGCCATAGCAATAATAGGCATAATAAAGAAAAAATTGATTTTTTTCATTTTAGTTTTTGGTTTTTGGTATTTAAATTGTTAAAGAATATTTCACTTTAATACATAATTAGTATTTAGTCAAGACTTGCGTTTTTATTGCGTTTTTATTAAAAAAAGTCCGCTTTAGAAAACGGACCTTGGTATTCCCCAACGGGATTAAAGCATGAGGTCGCAGACGGATTTTTTAATCTTAGTCTTTCTGATTTAATGAGCGGCTAATGGTTTTTTAGCTTGACTCTTGAGCGACTCTATTTATTTATTATAATGAATTTTTTATCTTTGTCTAGGTCTGAAGTCCAATAGGCTCTAGTGGCTTTTTTTTCATTAAATGTATCGTCAGGTATTATTTGCTCGATTTCATCTTCTAAATCAATGGCAATAGATATTCTCTCTATTCTACTACCAGGCTGTCTCTGAACTAAAAGTTGATATTGTTTTTCTTCTTTAATCTTATTCTGCAAACTAGAAGGTAATGAATAATTAATTGTCAGTTCACGACTTGATCCTGGTTCAATACTCCAGAAAAAGCCAAATACCTGTTTATTCAACTCTTTATCTTCAAATATAGTAATATCTGTTTCATTACTCTTTAAGCCATCTATGTTAATAAGCTTACTTCCTAGTGGCGCATATATTCTAGTAAAACTTCGGTAACGAGTAGTCCGCCAATCGAATCCACTATTATGACGATAATTAAGCTTAGTTTGAGCAATTAATCCTTTTTTTGTACTATCTAGTTTATAGAAAATATTTTTTGTTATAACAGCATCGCTTTTAAATGCGGCTAAATTAGCATCAACCACCATTAAAAAATCATCATGATTTTTAGCTACTTCTCCACTAGCTTCTAGGTCCTGAGCAATTACTTGCTCATGTGGATTATTAAAATAGATTAAGAGATCTTTTTTGTTAATACTTTCAGTTATTTTTTCCAGTATTAATGGATATTGTTTTAGTGAGAGTTTACTTAAGCGATTTTTTAGTTCATAAATCAAATCATTAATAATATCTTTACGATCCCATGATGAAATATCTTCTTCTAAATATGCAACTTCAACATTATATTGTAACAATGCTTGCATATTTTCCGGAGCATAAGTCTCTCCTTTCACGGTAATTGGGCCAGTAATTCTTAATAAGTTAGCCACAAATTCTGGAGTAATTGCAATGATAGCGTCCATAGGTGGTTCTTCAATACCAGAAGCAAGGCTTTCTTCATGAAACATCGTTTGAATCTGTTTAGCGCTAGTTGGCCAGTCTGGCGACCAATTAGCGTCACGTAGATACCAATTCTTCACTTTTAAATAAGTAGTGATTGGTAATGGGGCAGTAAATTTCGTTTTACCAATAGAGGGCATGTCCAAGTGATAAATATCTGAAGCCTCTAATTTGTCAATTTCACCAAAATTAGAGACGTCTAATCTGACATAACTACCTAAGAACCCCCCACTTGGTCGGAGTTCATCATTGTTTTGCAACATAATAAGATAATGAGCTGGTTCTGGGTAACCGCTAAAAGCTGGTAGTAATCTTACTATTGGCATTGTTTTGCCTAATAACCAATGCGCTTCAGTAAGTTGTTCTTTAACCGTGTTTAGTTTATTACGGATAGGCCAAAGCACGCTATAGCGTGGAATACTATTAAGTTTAATTAGAGCCAAGCTAATATTTGCTTTTAAAGCGTTTAACTCAGGTTCAAGAACAATAATACTTTGAATAAAAGATGATTTTTGACTAGTGCTTAAAGAATTAAAGTCATTGGTATCAATAAATGAGTTAGAGCTTAAGTTAATTGCTAAATTGCTCACTTGAGCTGCGCTGCGACTGATAATAAGAGCACTGTCATTTAAGTTAGACAAATAATTCAATTGATTTCGCCCTGGGACAAATTTAGCTGCTATCCACTTATTTTGTAAACTCTCTAATTCTTGCTTACTTCTTTCAAGATTCTCCTTTGCTCTAGTGAATTCTACACTCGCTCCTTTAAAATCTTTATTCATTAGGTAATTAATCCCAATTTTAATACTCTCTTGTCCAGCAAGTGCCTCTTTTGTAAATTGTTGCCAATGTTTAAAACTAAAAATAAAACTAAGCAATATTAACACTAAAGCTAATATTGCCAAACCAAAAATTAACTTTAAAGATAGAATAATTGATTTACTAAGGGTTTTCTTGGTTTCCATATTATAAAAAAATATTTATTTTATTTCTGACCCAAAATTATTTAGCAGTTCTAAAGTTTTTCCTTGATTGAATTTATATAAAAAAATATCATGTATATCTAAACGATAGTGATATTCGTTTTCATCCATGATAGTATAGTTAATTTCTTTAGTAAGATTCGTCTCTAAAATTGTTAATTGTTCTTTAAACTTAAAACGGTTAATTTTTCCGACTATTAAAAGATCAGTCATTGAATTAACATCGCCTGTGAAAATACCACTTAAAACTAATAATTTTATCCCTTGGTCTTTTTTAAATTTATTTAAAAAATCTTGGCAAGATAAAAGATTAGCCTTACTGAATAAGGTTTTTAGTTCATTAAATAATAAAAATTCAGTATCACATTGATAATATTTTTTATCATTCTTTTTTATTTCTTTAGTTGATAATTCTTTTTCATCTTCTTTAATAATGCCAATTGCTTTTAAATTGTCTAATTCACGCCTAACAGAATTAACCTGCAAATCTAAATCACGAGCTAATTGACGTGTATAATATTTTTGTTCAGGTTTGCTTAAAAAAGTTTTTAACATCAGAACTCTGGCTTTAGAGCCAAATATTTGTTCAAGCATATTAATAGTGACTAATGTTTAAAAATAATTTATTCGTTAAAAATTTAAAATTTTTCTAGATTAAACTTTATTTATTTTCATCTTTATAGTATAATATAAACAGCTATCAGTCAATCTTTTAGAGCTGGTAAATATATAATCTAACATTCATTTATTCCATTTTAACCTATGCATTATAAAATTGCTTCTTTTATTATAAATGCCAGTAAACACCAAACTGGATCACGTGAAGTCTATGTTTTTCAACCAGATTCTCAAAGGGAGGATTTAGCTGGTAAAATTTTTTTGATTGCTGAGATTGGCGGGAAAAAAGCTGATGCCAAGGCTGCGATTGATTTTATATTAGACAGTATTAATCGCTTCTATTATGAAGATGAAAAAATATTTCTTCAAGATAAGGTTGAAGGGCTTACAATTGAAAATATTTTTGAAGCCGCAGTGGCTAAAATAAATAAAGCTTTATTAGATTTCTTAAATTCTGAAAAAATATTTCTACAACCTAAAGATAGCAGTGTTACTTTAGGGCTTATTTTTGAAGATAAATTATACTTTAGTAATTTTGGTAGAAATAAAGCTTTTTTAATTTTTCCTCAAACTGATAACTATGAACTAATAAATGTTGAAACAAACGCCACTGATGAGAGTAATCTAAAAATAGATAATGAAAATTTAAATCCAAAATTCTTTTCTTCGGTTATTAGTGGTAAAGTGCCAACAGCGTCATATTTTCTTTTTTGTAATGATGTTTTAGTTGAGTATCTGTCAAATGATGAGCTAATTAATATCATTACTAAACTCCCACCTGTGGTAGCGGCTGAACAAATCAGAACTATTTTAGCTAAGCTCAACTCATATGTTCCTTTTCTTGGCATTATCATTAAAAATACTTTTGGTATAAGTTTAAAAGACTTAAAAGACGAGTCCCATATTGGATCCCCAGAGGCTGCACATTTATCTATTTCTTCTTTAAATAGTACGGAGAATAGAACAGAAAAAATTTTAGCACCAAGGGGAATTTTTAACTTCAAGAAATTAGCTATTATTTATCGAAAAGTAATTAATAAGAAGCAAAATATTTTCAGACGTCAATTAAAGAAAACTGAGTCAAATGAGCCACAACTATCAAGCTCTTCAGCTGAGAAGAAGCTAAAGGGCAAATCAAATCTAATCAAAGAAAAAATGTTTTTTGGTCGCAGTCGTTCAAGGCTAAATATTTTATTTAAGACGATTGGTCGAATATTCGTCAATATTTTTAATCCTAATTACTGGCTTAGTTTATCTCAATCAATAAAAAACTTTTTTTTAAAATTATCTAAAAAAAATAAAGTTATTTTTTTCCTGTTAATTATTGTAATAATAATCTTGATATTGAGTATCCTTACAACTAGTTCTAGTAAACAAAAAAAATTTCAAGAGGAATCTTTTAGTGAGTCCATGTCTAGTTTAAGGTTGAAGTCTGATCAACTAGAACCATATTTGCTTTATGATAATTATGACGCCGCCAAAACTTTAATTGGTGATATTTTATTAACTTTAGATGAACTTAACCCAAGAAACTCAGATCAAGAACAAAGAATTAATGATTTAAGAATAGAGATCCAAAAGAGTAAATCTAAAATACAAAAATTAACTACCATCTATGAACCTCAGCTAGTCTATGATTATAATGAACATAATTCTGCTGCTGAGACTAGAAACATAATTGCAATAGATGAAAAAATTTATGCTGCCGATCCTTTAGCTAAGGCTATTTATATCTGGAATAAGAGGGATAATACAGCTAGCTCAATTCTTTTAAATGGAGAAATTAACTCATTAAATCAACCTTTGATTAATGCAGGCAAATTATATTATTTAAACGATAAATCTTTAGTTACTGTAGATCCAAATACAAATAAAACTAATAATATTGGACTTCAAGGCTTTGGCGCTGATGACAATTTAGATAATTTTTCATTCTTTAATTCTAATTTCTATGCTCTTTCTGCCTCAAACAATCAGATATATAAGTTGTACTTTAATCAGAATATGAATAGTTATGGTGAACGCAGCAATTGGTTAAAAGAGGATGCTTCTTTGGGCAATGCTATAGGAATGGCTATAACTGGAGATATATTCACTCTCCATAATGATGGTAATTTAAATAAATTTAGACTTGGTAAACTTGAAGAATTTAATCTTGAAGCAATTGATCCTATCTTAGATAGTGCCTCCCTGCTTAAATATTTTGACATTGATGATAAAAATTTATTTATTTTTGATAGAAGTAGCAAAAGATTAGTTGTTTTTGGGCTTGATGGAAAATTAAATCAGCAATATAAATTTCCTAGTTTAAACAATATTAAAGATTTTTCTATATCTGAAGATGGATTAATAGGATATATTTTGAACGATGACTCTGTTTATCAATTTGACTTATAGTTTAATTTGTTGTATTTACAAGAAAAAAACCGCATAAGCGGCTTTTTTGCTAATCAATAATAAATCGATTATTTTAGAGTTACCTTTGCACCAGCTTCTTCTAATTGCTTCTTTAAAGCTTCAGCCTCATCTTTCTTTAGATCTTCTTTAATAATGCTAGGAGCAGCATCAACTAAATCCTTAGCTTCTTTTAAACCCATCTCTGTTACTACTCTAACAACTTTGATAACGCTAATTTTACTAGCACCAGCTTCAGTTAACTCTACATTAAAACTATCTTTTTCTTCTACAGCAGCAGCTGCAGGAGCACCATTACCAGCCATCATCATTGCTGGAGCGGCTGCAGAAACACCAAATTTACCTTCTAATATTTTAACTAACTCCGATAAATCTAGCACACTCATTTTCTCAATTTCGCTCACAATTTTTTCAAATTTAGCAGGCACAACTACATCTTCGCTGGCCTCTTTTTTTACTTCTTCTGACATATTTTTTAATGATTAACTCTCCTAACGGAGAAATTTTTATAAATTATTACTTTTTTTCTTCAATGGCTTTTAGCACATAAACCAAATTTCTTAAGTTACCTGCTAAAACATTAACGAAACCGGAGACAGGGGCGTTGATTGAGCCCACTAACTTGGCATATAACTCTTGCTTACTTGGTAATTTAGCAAAGGTTTCGATGTCTTCTTTGGAGAGTAATTTACCCTCTAAGATTCCTCCTAAGAAATGCAGCTTATCTGCTTTTTCCTTGTCTTTGCGAAAGTTATCAATGATTTTAGCAGCCGCAAGTTCATCTCCATAGGAGAAAACAACTGCTAACTTACCATCAAGAGACTTTACGTCCAAGCCGTCCACGCCTTGATTTTTGAGCGCTAAATTCAAGAGAGTCTTTTTAGCAACGTAGTATTCACCATTTTCTTGGTTTAACTGGTCGCGTAAAATCTCGTTGTCTTTAACACCCAAAGCATTAAAACCGGCAAAAATGATTGATTTGGCTTCACCAATCTTTTTTTCCAAGCTTCTCAGGATTTCCTCCTTTTGGACTTTGCTTTTTGGCATATTATTTTATTAAGCGTTGATAAGACGCTGATTTATAAGTACAATTTGTGCCTAAATTTAAAAAAATCCATGGCCAGACCACAGATGTAAGGAAAGCAAAAAATGCTAATAATTACCTCGGTAAGACTTATTTGTCTGCTTACTGTCTGTGGTATTATTTAATTGTGCTTACATCTTAGCAAAGTGGGAAAGCTTGTCAAGAGCTAAGTAGTCTATTCATTATTATTTAGTAGATTATTAATAAGTTGTATTTTTTTTGGCTGCTCTTTTTCTAGCATAATTAGCAAAGCGGTGAGCTTCTTCCCTTACTTGCAAAAGAGTGGGTTTTAAAATAGAGGCTAGATCTTTAAAGTTTTTCTTAACTCCTTTAGGAAATATTAATTTATCTCCACTGTATTTTGAAATGCCAACTAAGGGTAATTCAATATTTAATTTTGCAAGTTCTTTACTTAAAAAAATTATTTGCGGACTACCACCATCAATCATGATTAAATCAGGTCGAGGCCATTCGCTATGTTTAAAACGCCTAACTATTACTTCTAGCAAAGCTCGCTCATCATCAGCGGCAGGTGCTTCTTTTATTTTAAATATACGATAGGAAAAAGAATTTTTTAAACCATTTTCAAAGACAACCATAGAAGCATAGCTTTCTTTGCCCTGAAAATGAGAAATGTCGTAACCTTCTATTCTTTGAGCGCTACCCTGACCAAGAGCAGTATCTTTTTCTAAAAGTGAAACATCTTGAATGTGGCGCAGGGCTAAAGCTTGTTCAGGGTTGTCTTTTTCTAACTTCGCTAATAATTTTTCTTTCTTACCCTCAAGAAATAGAATTAAATTTTTAATATTTTTTTTATAATCTTGACTATTTATTTTATTGATACAGATACCCGGGCAAAGCCCAATTTGATAATCAAAACAAGCCTTATCTTGATGAGGACTGCAAAGACTATAGGGGAAAATGTGTCTTAAAATTTTTAGTGCCTTGGAAATTAAATGATATGATTGATAGGGGCCAAAAATTTTATAATTCACACTGGGGAATTTTTTAAGGTCGTTAGCTCTAATAAGGATTGGTTTTGGAAATTCAGCTTTATGGTCAAGAGCAATGTAGATAAAGGAACGATCATCACGATCGACAATATTATATTTAGGCCAATATTTTTTTATTTTTTCAGCCTCTAGTATTATCGCTTCAAGCAAACTATCACAAACTATGTAGGTAAATTTATCTGCCTGGGAAACCATTTCAGCTATCCTTTGATCAAGCCCATTTAAAAAATATTGACTTAATCTATTTCGTAAATCATTAGCTCGTCCAACATAAAGAATTGTATTATTCTGATGCCAGAAATAGACTCCACTTTGATGTGGGACCTTATTTAGATCATTTTTTAATTTTAATAAATTAGGTATTGACATTTAATTAATTTTCGAGTATCATATATTTAGTAACTTGTAATCCTCTTTTTACTCTACCCCACCGGGTTTGTGTCAATCACATTCCCGGTTTTTTTATTTAAGTGTGATAGCAGGTTTATTAGATGACTTAATATACTTTTTCAGATATTCGGCGGTGAATCCATTTTCCTGATTAACTATTTCTTCTGGAGTACCAACAGCCGTTATTCTACCTCCTTTATCCCCTCCTTCTGGACCTAGATCAATTAAGTAATCCATTGATTTAAGCATGTGTAGATTATGTTCAATTAATATAACTGAGTTACCTTTCTCAACTAATTTATTTAATACATTTAACAACATCTCAATATCATAATAGTGAAGACCAGTGGTTGGTTCGTCTAGGAGGTATAAAGTTCGTTTACCGAGAGTATGAGTTAATTCTTTGCCAATTTTAACCCTTTGAGCTTCTCCGCCCGATAATGTAGTGGCGGATTGGCCTAACTTTAAATAACCTAGTCCAACTGATTGTAAAATTTTAAGTTTATCAGCGATATAATAATTTTCAGAAAAAAGAAGTACAGCCTCATCGATAGTCATCTCCAAAACATCAGCGATATTTTTTCCTTTATATTTCACCTGTAAAGTTTCGCGATTAAAGCGCTTCCCTAGGCAGACTTCACACTCAACCAAAACTGGAGGTAGAAAGTGCATCTCGATCAGCTTCGCCCCAGCTCCCTGACAGGCCTCACATCGTCCACCAGGGCGATTAAAGGAAAAACGTGAGATAGTATAGGCTCTCTCCAAAGAAGCGGGTAAAGAGGCATAAAAGTCACGAATCGGGGTAAAGATACCAGTGTAAGTTGCTGGATTAGAACGAGGTGTACGACCGATTGGTGACTGATCAATAACAATTATTTTATTTATATATTCAGATCCTTTGAGCTCCTTAGCACCAACAACCTGGTTTTTCTTGCCAGGATTATTTTTAATAAAAGAAAGGTTACGATAAAGCACATCGTATAATAATGATGACTTTCCGCTACCAGAGACACCACTAATGCCAACCAAGCGACCAAGAGGAATGTCAATGTTGACATTTTTTAGATTATTGACTCTAGCGCTTCTTATCTTCAGATTGCCATGATTTTGATGTCTTCTCTTATCAGGTAGATCAATGATTTTTTTCCCTTGTAAATAATCCAGAGTCATTGAAGCGCTATTTTTTTTATTCCTCGCCTCAGTTAAAAGTTTTTTTGTTTCACCAATGGCAGTTATCTCGCCACCATGGATACCAGCTAAAGGGCCTAGATCAACTAGGTAATCGGAAGCAAGAATAGTCCTCTCATCATGTTCGACAATAATCACCGTATTATTTTTATCTCTTAAAGTTTTAAGAGTTTGGATTAGCCTATCTGTGTCCCTTTCGTGTAGGCCAATGGTTGGCTCATCTAAAACATATAATGTTCGGGATAACTGTGAACCTATTTGTGATGATAATCTAATTCTTTGAGCCTCGCCACCAGAAAGACTGCCTGCTTCCCGATCTAAGGAGAGATAGTTTAGACCTACTTGATTGAGAAATTCCAGACGATTAATAATCTGCGAGATAACATTATCAGCAATTTTTAATTGTCTTTTATTCATCTTTTGATAGAAGGTCCAGAAAAAATCATAAGCCTTGTCTAAACTTAGACTGCTAATTTCTGCAATATTTTTTTTCGCTAAACGGACTGATAGTGCCTCTGGTTTTAATCTTTTACCAGTACACTCCGGACAGACTTTATTTGAATGAAAGCCAATTTTACCGAGACCGGAACATTGAGGGCAAGCACCATGGGGTGAGTTAAAGGAAAAAAGTCGTGGTTCAAGCTCAGGGAAAGAAAAGCCATCATTAGGACAAGTCCAATTAGAGGATAGAAGGAATTCAGTTTTAGAAAACAAGACTCTTACTAAACCCTGACTATAGCTTAGCGCCGATTCAACCGCTTCAAAAAGGCGACCTTCATCGCTTAAAGGTACTCGATCAATTACTATATCTAGGCTATGTTTTTGTTTAGGATTCAGTTTTAATTTTTCTCTTAGAGGATGGATGCTGCCATCAACCCTAACTTCATAGTAGCCAAGTGATAGATAATCGTACATTAATTGATAGTATTCCCCCTTACGGTCTCGTACAACTGGGCTTAAGATGTTGGCATATTCTTCTCCACTTTCTTTAGCTCGGTTAATAATGATATCGATCATTTCTTCCAACGATAATTTTTCAATTTTAGTGCCACATTCAGGACAAAAAACTTCAGCAATACGAGAATAGAGGACACGGAGATAGTCATGAATCTCAGTTAGAGTACCAACAGTTGAACGGGGGTTATGTGACAAGGCTTTTTGGTCAATAGAAATAGCTGGTGCTAAACCAATTATCTCATCAACATCAGCTGGTTTTTTTTGACCTAAGAACTGTCTCATATATGGTGAGAGTGACTCAACGTACTGCCTTTGGCCCTCAGCAAAAATAGTATCGAAGGCCAAGGAAGATTTACCACTACCGGAAACGCCAGTAATAACGGTTAGAGCATTGTGGGGTATTTCTAAATTTATATTTTTAAGGTTGTGCATTCGCGCCCCCTTAATCATTATTTTATCTTGCATATATATTAAACTAATATTTTTTATCTTTTAGTGCTAATTTTTTTCTTTTATTTTTTGAGACCATATTATCATTAGACTCTTCCTCGGCCAGATCTAACATACTTTCAATCTTTTTAATAATAGTTTTTGCCTCAATCTTATGCTTTTTATTATAGGCTAGTTGTTTTATTCGGCGTCGCCTAGATTCATCCATAGCTCGCTTCATTGAGTCAGTTATTTTATCGGCATATAAAATTATTTGTCCAGAAACATTTCGAGCAGCCCGACCCATTGTTTGGAGTAGTGAGGTGGTACTCCTTAAAAAGCCTTCGCGGTCAGCATCAAGAATGGCAACAAGAGTTACTTCTGGTAAGTCTAGCCCTTCGCGCAATAGATTAACGCCAATTAAGACATCAAAAACCCCTTCCCTAAAAGCTTTAAGAATTTCCGTCCTTTCGAAGGTTTTAATATCAGAGTGTAGATAATTGGCTTTTAATCCTTTTTTATTTAAAAAGACACTCAAATCTTCAGCTTGTTTTTTCGTCAGAGTATTGATAATAACCCTTTCATTTTTTGCAGCTAGTCTTTCTGCTTCTGCCATGACGTCATTTATCTGGCTATAGTTAGTTTTCTTATTGAAAACTGGTCTCACCTCGATCTCAGGATCGACTAGACCAGTAGGTCTAATAACCTGCTCAACAACTTGTTTTGAATTTTCCTTTTCATAGGCACCGGGCGTAGCACTAGTGCAAATTACTGGCCCAATTTTATTTTGAAACTCGTTAAACTTTAAGGGTCGATTATCAAGGGCGCTGGGTAGCCTCCAACCGTACTTAACTAAAGTTTTTTTTCTAGCTTGATCACCATTATACATTCCTCTAATTTGGGGAATAGTGATATGTGATTCATCAATAATACTCAAGAAGTCAGCTTTTCCCTCCTTAATAGGGAAATAGCTGATTAAGGAATCAGGGCTAGCTCCAGCTAGCTTACCTGATAGATGGCGAGAATAGTTTTCAATCCCATGGCAATAGCCAAGACTTCTGAGCATCTCAATATCATAGAGAGTTCGCCTTTGCAGTCGCTCGGCTTCTAGTAATAAGTTATTTTTTTTAAAATATTCTAAGCGATCAGCTAGCTCAGCTTGAATTGCTTTAATAGCCATCTCTATTTCTGGTGCTGTAGAAAGGAAATGTTTTGGAGGGAAAATAATTATTTCTTCTAAATTCTTAATGATATTTTTTGTTGCATTATCAATAATTGTTAAATCATTAATAGTCTGGCCGTCTAGATCGGCACGATAAATAATATTTTCTGATTTGGGACGGATTTCAAAGGCGTCTCCTCTAACTCTGAATTCACCTCTTTTCACATCGCCAATAACTCTTTTAAATTGCATTTTAACCAATTGACTAATTAAATCAGAGCGGGTCATAGTCTTCCCTCTTTCCAGGTGCATCGAGGCAGCTAAATAATTTAAAGGTACGCCTAAATTATAAATACAAGAAACTGAGGCAACAATAATTACATCTTTACGACTTAATAGAGCTGATGTGGCGGCATGACGCAATCTATCCATTTCTTCATTAATCATCGCTTCTTTATCAATATAAACGTCGGTAATAGGTAGATAGGCTTCAGGTTGGTAATAATCATAATAGGAAACAAAATAATGTACGGCATTCTTTGGAAAATAATTTTTATATTCACGATATAATTGAGCTGCTAAAGCTTTATTAGGGGCGATAACTAAAGCTGGCTTGTTATAAGCTTCAATTATTTTAGCGGCTGTAAAAGTCTTACCTGAACCAGTTACCCCTAAGAGAGTTTGATAATCAAAGCCTTTCTCTAAGCCAGTTAAGAGTTTTTTTATCGCCCGAGCCTGGTCTCCAGCTGGCTCATAATCTGATTTTAAATAAAATAATCTTGACATATCAATTTATCCTTTAAGGCAGGAAAATCGGAATAAATTCCGATTTTACACTATTCACTATTGATTAAGTTATTATTTTTTTATCAATTATAACAATAAACTTTTTTCGGCTTTATTTAATACAGCGGCCGATTGGCGTAAAAGTCTTTTTTCATCAGCAGTAATTTTAAGATGAGGTTCTTTTATCACGCCTTTAGCACCTATAACAGCAGGTAGACTGAGGGATATATTATGAATGCCAAAGCGACCATCCGCGGTGTGTGACACAGTATAAACTGTTTTTTTATCAAATAGAACAGATTTTGTTAATTTAACCAAAGCGGCAGCAATGGCATAATAAGTGGATTGCTTACCAGCTATAATTGCATAAGCTGAATTCTTTGCTTTTTCAAAAATAATTTGTTTTTCTTTTTGACTTAGTTTATAAAATAAATCTAAAGCAGTGCTCCCTACTGTTGCGGTGCTCCAGAGCACTAATTCACTGTCTCCATGTTCACCTACTATATAAGCATGAACACTCTTGGGGTTTACACTCATTTTTTCACCAAGTAAGAAACGCAAACGAGCAGTGTCAAGGGTAGTGCCAGAGCCAAAAATTTGTTGTTCTTTTTTAGGGAACATCTTAATTGCAATATTAGTAAGGATATCAACTGGATTAGTAACAATAATTACAATTGCACTTGGATTTTCAGAAAAAATTTTTGGCATTATTTCTTTAACAATTTTTGCATTCTTAGATAGTAAATCAATTCTAGTTTCACCTTCTTTTTGGGCAGATCCACAGGTAATGATTACAACTTTACTATCTTTAACGTCTTTATAATTACCTTCTTTTATATGGGTATAACCCCAGAAAGGGACCGACTGCTGTAGATCCATAACCTGAGCTTTAAGTAATTTATTATTAATATCAATAATAGCTATTTCTTCAGTAAAATTAGCCGCTACTAATCCAAATGCAGTAGTGCTACCAACCATGCCAGCACCAATAATTGTTACTTTATTTTTCATAGAAAAGAATTATTTTATATTTTATTTTATTATATTAACACATAATCAAAAAATAATAAAGATTAAATAAAAAAATGGAAAAATGGAAAAATAAAAAAGCTTTATTTATAAAGCTTTTTGAAGAAAGTATTTTCTAGTTTGATCAAGGATGAATCCATATAACCAACCTAAGAGTAGATTATCAACTGCATAAATAGCTAATGCTAGGAGTATTATATCATAGTCAATGCCTACAATAAGGGCCGCCCCTGCATATAACGGTAGTTGATAGGTTAGAAGAGAGATAGCGTCAGCTATAAATTTACTTAGAAAATGGCGATAAAAATCAATTAACCAATCTAAAATAAATAAGAAAAAATATCGAGTAGTTAGATATATTATTCTTACGTTAATTAAATCATGCCAATTTAAATTGAGTAGATATCTTTCATAAAAGATTATTAGACAATAAGTTAAAGAGCCATAAATTATTGTTGCAATAATATTATTTCTCGATCGGGACCAGATATTTTTTATCATTTTAGGATTAATTTGTTAAAGTTCTATAATTTTATTTTTTATATCATTAATTAAAAAAGACTACAAAATAAATTCCTATGTATCTATCTTCAATAATATCTATTCAGTGGTAGCACCATCAAACTCCTCGTCATTAGCCTCAGCTTCTTGCTTTGTGAGTCTCACAATTCCATCTTTATGGTGTGCTGGGCTATAAATAGTATATAATTTTAAATTTTCTGTCAAAGAGAGATTTATGATATTATGTTCAGCTCCAGCGGGCACAACAATAGCATCTCCATCTCTAACTTCGTATTCATTACCATCAATTACTACTTGACCTTCTCCATGCTCAAAACGAAAAAATTGATCGTTTTCTTGATGAATTTCTAAACCAATGTCTTCTCCAGGCTTTAAGGACATTAAGACTAATTGGCTATTTTTACCCGTATAGAGAACTTTACGAAAATTATTATTTTCTAAAGTTTCTTTTTCAATTTTGTTATGGAATCCTTTCATATATTTTTGATTTAATTATAATTATTTTTTTATAACAATTCTGGCAATAACTAAAAAATTTCATACTATGGTCCGAAATCTTAGCAAAGCCTGAATCTTTAAGCACTTGACTATTAAAACTACTGAAAAGACATAAATTAATGGGTTTAATACTACCGCAACCGATACAAATTATATGGTGTTTATGTTGAGCATCAAATACTTCGTAAAGTCTTTTCCCTTGTCTAAGATCAATTAAGCGAACGATATTCTCTTTTTCAAATAATTTAAGTACGCGATATACAGTTGATTTATCTAATTTAGTTCTATTGATAATAATTTCTGCGTTAATTGGTTTTTTAATAGGCTCTAAAATCATTAGGACCCTTTAGACGTGGCCCAGTTGATTTAGCCTTAATATTTTTTAATTTTTCAGGCCAATCATTATTTTCAGCCATATCCTAGTAACCATTATATATTTTATCACGATAATTCTTCTTTATCAATTTTTTTATTAATTTTTGTTTAATATTAGATTCTATTAGAATAAAAGAAGCTAAGGGACGCTCAGCTTCATTTATTCTATCCTTTTTTATTTTTTGCCGCTTTATTCTCCAGCATTATTCTTTTAGTCTCTAAGCGCTTGACTGTTTTATGAGATTTAGATTTTTTCCCCTTACCTATACCCGTGCTTCTTTTAGCCATATGAATTTTATTAAATTAATTATTTATCTAAAGATAGGATAGTATGAATAGCTTTTTTTGTAAAGATTGAAAAAAGATTTATCGGTAAAGATCCTCTTTAAAGTTTTTTGAAATTTTTTAGTATTATTCTAGCGGTTTCAAATTATTTATCAATTTTTACTGTTTTCTTATTTTGATTAATAAAATGCAAGACAACATGTCCCTGTAATGATTTAAGATTTAAGGATATCAGCATATTATCATAAAACTTTGCTAAGGAGCTAATGTATGGAAAACGATATAAATAAGTGTAAACAGCAGGAAATCGACGTTCTTCTTTTAATACCCAGCCAGCTTGATTCATAATTTTGATAAAATTTGGAATAGTCTGATAAGAATATTTTACTGGATAGGCTTTATCTTGATCCTCTTTTCTAAATAATTGGTGCAATGAGGTTGGAGTAAAACTAGCGATAATAAATTCTGGTGCCATGGGATTTGACATAGATAAAATGAGCTCACTGTTAGGTTTCAAGATTCTAGCCATTTCACTGGCTGCTTTTCCTGGATTATTAATATGTTCGAGAACAAAATTAGCGAATGCTAGATCATAATTAGCGTCTGGTATTTTTTCTAAATTCTCTAAAGGGGCAATATAGCTATTTTGCACATAAAAATCATCAATTTGACAATCTTCTATATCGGCCCGATCACAGATAAATGAATCATGTTCTGATGCGGAAGCAATTTCTAGTAGAGACTTTTCAATTACTGTACTTTTTGCTGCTCCTAGATTAATCAATTTTAATTTGAATTTAGTTTCTATTAACTTCTTTCTTAAAAGACTAATTAAATATTTTTCTGCTTCAGTTTGCATATTTTCAAATCTAATTTTTTAATATTATTAAAATTATTTATTTTCTCAATTTTTTGAGATCGAGATAATTTTTTTACTATAGATTCTTCTTTAGCAGCTAAAGAAAGATTTTTAAATTTCTCAAAAAAGACTAGTTTTACCGGTCTTCGACCACGTGTATATTTAGCTCCTAACTTTGAAGTATTATGTTCAGTAACTCGGCGATTTAAATTAGTACTTATACCAGTATAAAATGTTTGATCACGACAAGAAAGAATGTAAAGAAAATATTGAGGCATAACTATAATTATATATATTATATGATTTTAAGGGTTAATGTCAATACTTT
>CAYURA010000012.1:0-19650 GCA_964446775.1 uncultured Gammaproteobacteria bacterium
GGTATGACATTTCTAAATTGCCCACCACTATGACATTTCTATATTGCCTTTACACTGTGGATAAGACCATTGACAAAATAATTTTAATGTGATATATTATTTAGTTGCTTAAAAAAATAAAAAGGCCAATTTTAACGGGTCAGGCACGACAAGCATGGGGAATTACTTACTAGGGTTTTTTGGGCCCATCATTATTGCTTTGTAAAAAGCGTTAATGATAGGCTCGACAATGCCTAGAAGAAATTTTCTTGCCTACCCGTTAAAGCTGGTCTTTTTTTGTATTATTTAATTTTAGGTTTCGTTAATTGTTTCTACTGTGTAATTATCTTGATTTTCGCTTTCTTGATTATTTTCAGTATCTACCTTGTTTACGTTATTGCTAGAATCTTCGCTAGGATCTTCCTCAATTTCTTTGCCAATCAGACAAATTTCTTGCCAAGGCACGTAAGTAGAATTAAAACGAGTATATTTTTGTTCCTTTTCACCACTTTCTTCATCAACGTCAGAGTAGATAACAGTATAATCAAAATAAGTTTTTGCACCGTTATGAGCGTTCTCGGTGCATTTTATTTTTCCAGGAGCAAGTTTGTCTGTTTCAATAATCTTCTTTGGTGGTGGGGCGACAATATCATATATTACTGGTTCACTTATTTCTACGATTCTGCCATCTTTTGTGCCCCAAAAGTCTAAGTAAACATCATTTTTTTCTATTTTTGCTTGAATTAAAATATCGTTATCAGTGTCATTGATAAATTTAACGTCAGGCCAAGGATCATAGACTGAGGCATCAGTCCCAGCAGGTTCGTAGTAGGAAACACGGTATGAATGGTTTTTTCGAGCAGTTATTGGCAGACCAGAAGCTAAGGCGCTCCTAAAAAGAGTGGTTGCTACTTGGCATAGTCCACCCCCATATTCAGGTATAGTCTCATTTCCTTTTATAACGAGTTCTGGTAGGTATCCAGCATTGGCATCAATATTGCCTAATGCTTTTACTAATGAAAATTCTTCTTCAGGTTTGATAATTAGTCCGTGGATAGCAGCAAAGCCAATTTCTATATTATGTCGCCTGCTAGCTGAAGATCCGGCGAAATTAGAATGACCAACTCCGATGATGTCTTTAATGTCGAGTGACCCCACTTCTTCAGGCTCAGTGACTTTAACAATCAATTCGGATGAATTAACTTGATCAATGTTATAATTTTTAATTATATTTTCAGCGCTAAGGTTGGTATCAAGGGATTGTCCTTTTTGGCCTGGTTGCCAATTATTAATTTTATTATCCTTAATCTCGAAACGATTACTTTTTGCCTCGATATTAATTTCAGGAGATATTTTTTTTTCTAGATATTCGGCTATTCTTTTTTGATCAAATGATAGATCAAAATTATTGTTTCTCTTTTCAATGCTTAGCCAAGAAGCAATATCGGCTTGCTTTATTAACCATTGTTTATTCTTATGTTTTAAATATAGTGGTTTTTTTGTGATTTTATCTGCTTGATTTTCTAAACCAAAGAGGTCTCGCTCATATATTTCAGGATTTTTTATATCAAGATATATAATTATTGGAGCAGAAGAAAAATAGTTTAATCTAGAGTGTATTTCTGACAATACTTTATCCCAATTTATTTTTTGTCCCCTTTTTTCTTTTTGGATATTTATTTCATTCTCTATGAAAATAAAGCTAGCATTTTTTGGTTCTAACTCTATCTCTGGGAATGATTTTAAAACATATTCTTTTATTCTAGATTCATCAACAAGGAAGCGAGGTTTAATGGTGATAGCTTTTACTGGTAAATATTTTCTTATTAAACGGTATAAATGATTAAAATTATTATAATCATTAAGAGTGTCGCTAATTGAGTCACGTTCGAAATAAAAAATTACATAGGCTAAGTCCATATCCAAAGAGCTGGCAACTGAAGGAATATTAATAATTTTGTTATTATATTCTAGATTTAAACCATGAGCCTCTACTTCATCATATTTTCGCATTATTAATTCTTGAGCCTCATTTTGGCTAAGTTCGCTAATATTTATATTAGCAAAATATAGTTTTGCTGGTAGTTTATTTGTCTGAGTCTGGATTTTTTGATTAGTTATTATTATAATTAAAAAAACTATTAATAAAGAGCTGACACTAATAATAGTAGTTTTCTTATTAATCATATATTGTTAGCACGTTTATTTTTTAGAGATGTTCAATAGTTCATTTAATAGTTCTTGAGGGTTTATACTTTTATTATTTTTTATAATTTGTTCATCACCAATTTTAAAATTAATAATTTCTCCAATTTCTGGAACCTGAGGAACATTATTTTTTGGCCAGTAGATAATATTTTTTTCTTCATCTTCAAAAATTATATCTGATTCAGTAAAATTTATGACTTTTAGAATATAATTCATATTAATCTTGAAATGACACTGGTATTTCTTGAGCTTTGCTTTTATGGAGAGTGATAGTTAATACTCCATTTTTTAATTCAGCTTCAATCTTTTTACTATCAACCTCGGTGGGGATAATAACTGATCTGGAAAATGGGCCCCAATAGCATTCTCGGTATAGATAACTTTCTTCAGATAATGTCTGAGGATGTTTTCTTGTTCCGTGAATAGTCAACAGGTCATGATGCAGGGAGATTTTTAAGTCCTCAGCTTTTGCACCGGCGATGGTAGATTGAATCACTATTTTATTAGTTGTTTGGTAAACGTCGATTGATAATTGACCTTCTTCATTATTTTCTTGATTCATCCATTCATTAATAGATGAATTTTCTCCTGTGTTTATAAAATTTTGTTTACGGCCAGAAAAAAATTTTAACATAAAATAAAAAAATTAATATGTGGGCCCGGCCCGATTCGAACGGGCGACCTTTACGATGTCGACGTAACGCTCTAACCAACTGAGCTACGAGCCCTGATACTTTTTATTATATTGTATAGTAATGAACTTGGCAACACTGTTAATATTTTGTTAATATTTTAAATAATATTTGAAGATTAATAAAATAAAAAAAGTGCGCCTAGATGGAATCGAACCATCGACCCCCGCTTTATAAGAGCGGTGCTCTAACCACTGAGCCATAGGCGCAAGAAACTAATTCACTATTCAATTCTATTATTTTGTTATATCATTAGCCGATATTTTTAGCAAGACGTAGTCTTATCTTATCAATTATTTTTTCAATCTCATTATTAGGGATATCTACTACTTCAGCTACAGCCTTAGATTTGTTACTTTTTATGATTTTAAAATCTTGTAGAGCATCATTAGCTGAATAAGCTTTATTTGTATAAGCTAATAATTTAAGCTTTAAATTATTCTGAGGATTGATTATTAAGATAAATATTTTTAAATCCTTTGAGCTGGTAAATATTTCTTCAGCCAATTCATCTAAATGTAAAAATCCATAGTTATTATGACTTTCTGTAACTAGATTTAGAATAGACCAGCTTATTTGTTTAGATTCATCATTTTTTAGATTACTTAGAACTTTACCCCAGACTTTTAAAGAATCAAGAGACCTAGATCGGTACAAGTGCTCAATAATCTCTTCTCTTCGGGCTCCTGCGCTAATCAACTTTGAGCTGTTCAAAAGAGTACGAGGAGTAAGATTTGTATTTTTAAAATTATTCGTTTTGCTAATTATGCCAGTTAATAAACAAGTAGCAATGTCTTCATCAAGGGAGTTAATATTATGTTTCTCAATTAAATTATAAATCAGTTCAGCTGTTGAAGCAACATTTAGATCTAAATAGTTAATTTGTCCATATTCTTCGTTGTCTGCCTGATGGTCAATGTTGATAATTGGAGTTTTATGAAAAAATTCAATATTTTTGTCATAAATCTCTTTTAATGACTCTAGGTCTGGTGTATCTAGAACAAAAATTAAATCATAGTTAAAAAGGCCTGAGTATGAGCTCACATCCTCTGGGCTAAGCCAAGCATTCTCAGGGGTGATAATAAAATTAAGTTTATCATTATCTAAATTATATTTAATTTGGCTAATACTGACATTTTTGGTATTTACTGAGATGATAAATTTTCTTAAGTTAATTAAATTTGTTGCAATATCATTATAACCAGGTAAAAATTTCCATTGTGATTTTAGGTTTGAGCTCTGTTCAGCTTTTGGTTCATAAGCGGCAATAGTAATTTTTTTATTTAACTTTTTGATAAAGAAATACAAAGCCAAAGACGAGGCAATAGAATCACCTTCCCAATCAGCATTAAAAACTATTAAGGTATTTTTTGCCTTGTTTATTTGGTTAATAATTTGCTCTTCTAAGTTTAGCATTTTTTTATTCAATAAAATTACCCAGCTATTGAGGGTAACTATCTAATATATAGCTAAATTTCACTTGAGTCAATACAAGCATGTTACAGCGTGCCTAAGAAAGGGGGTGAAGCGTAGTTTGATGGTTTTATAAGATATTAATAATACAATGAGTACATTGCTTGAATTTTTAACAATATTTTTTTTGACTACTATTTAATTAAGTATTTAATTAAGTATAGTTGACTTAGAGCCTTATTTTTGTTAATTTTAAGGGTATGAAACAATCATTGGCCAAAACTTATAATCCTTCACTATTTGCAGATAAAATTTATCAAAAATGGTTAGATTCGGGTTTTTTTAATCCAGATAATCTGGATTATGACGAATCAGCTCCAGTTTATACAATAATCTTGCCACCACCGAATATTACTGCAAAATTACATTTAGGCCATAGTTCTGGATTAACAATTGAAGACATTATGGCAAGGTATCGTCGCCAGCAGGGATATCGCGTTTTATGGTTGCCAGGAACAGACCATGCTGCTATCGCAACTCAAAATATTGTGGAAAAAACAATATTAAAAGAAACTGGTAAAAGCCGTCATGATTTAGGTAAAGAAAAGTTTTTAGAAAAAGTAAATAGTTTTGTTGCAAAAACTCAGATGACCATTCTTGACCAAACTAGGAGGATGGGAGCCTCTTTAGATTGGTCACGCTTAGCTTTTACTTTAGATGAAGATAGGCAAAAAGCAGTTCAAAAAATGTTTATTGATATGTATGAAGCTGGGGTGATTTATCGAGGCGAAAGGTTGGTAAATTGGTGTCCACGTTGTCAATCCACTTTAGCTGATGATGAGGTAGAATATAAAGAGCAGAAAACGACACTTTATACTTTTAAATATAGCCAGGATTGCCCTATAGTTATTTCTACTACTCGGCCAGAAACTAAATTGGGGGATACCGCTATTGCAGTTAATCCTAAAGACCTACGTTATCAACAAGATATTGCCAAGGTCTATAAAATAAATTTTTGTGGTCAAAATTTAGTTTTGCCTATTATTACTAATTATCAAGTTGATCAAGATTTTGGTACTGGAGCTTTGGGGGTGACCCCGGCTCATTCAATCGTTGATTGGCAAATAGGCGAAGAAAATAGTTTAGAGGTTATTAAGGTTATTGATGAGGAGGCTAAAATATTGCCTGGTTTTGGGGACTACTCGGGCCTTAGCGTAGAGGAGGCTCGCTTTAAAATAGTTGAGAACTTACGTTCTGAAGGACTAATGGTTAATGAGGAGGAAATAGTTAATAATTTATCTTGTTGTTATCGTTGTGAGACAGCTATCGAGCCTCTATTATCTAAGCAATGGTTTGTAGCAGTGGATAAGCCACTTGAGAGACTGGGGGGCAAGTCAATGAAGGAGGCAGCCATAGAACTAGCTCGAACTGAAGAGATTAAATTTTTACCAGCTAGATATAATAAGAGATATCAAGATTGGCTTGAGAATTTACATGATTGGTGTATTTCACGACAAATCTGGTTTGGTCATAGTATTCCTGCTTGGTATAAAGGTCAGGAAATTTATGTCGGTGAAGATGCTCCAAAAGGAGGGGATTGGATTAAAGACAATGATACTCTAGATACTTGGTTTTCTTCTGGGATGTGGACATTTTCTACTTTAGGTTGGCCTGATAATTATAAAAACAATATAAAAAGTGGAGATTTGGCTCGTTTTCATCCGACTCAAGTTTTAGAAACTGGCTATGAGATTTTGACCCTCTGGGTTTCTCGGATGGTAATGATGTCACTTTTTGCATTAGGGGAGAAGCCTTTTTCATTGGTGTATTTGCATGGCATTATTTTAGATGAAAATGGTAAAAAAATGTCTAAATCTAAAGGTAATGGGGTTGATCCGATAGAAGTGATCGAAAAATATGGAGCTGATGCGGTTCGTTTGTCTTTAGTAATGGAATCTACACCAGGGAATGATTCTCGTTATAGTGAAGATAAAATTGAAGCCAAGAGAAATTTTGTGAATAAATTATGGAATATTTCGCGTTTTATTTTAGCGAACGTTAGTGATGAAGCGCTATCCATTTCCCCTGGATTAAATTTTACAGCCCTTACTTTGGCTGATGAGTGGATACTCCAGGAAATGTTTCAGGTCCAAAATAAAGTCCAAATGGCCATGGATAATTCAGAATTTTCCAATGCCGCTGATAGTCTATATGAGTTTACTTGGAATAAATTAGCAGATTGGTATCTTGAAATTGCTAAGATTGAACAAGGTAAAGATAGGCTGTTGGTTTATATTTTGAAGAATATTCTAATAATGTGGCATCCTTTTATTCCTTATGTCACTGAAGCTATTTGGCAAAGCTTCAACGACAGTTTATTAATGGTGCAACAGTGGCCAAATAGATTGACTAATAATGTTGATAGGAATCAAATTACTCAATTTAATGATGATTTTAGTTTTATACAAGATCTAGTAATAGCTATTCGTAATGCTAGGAGTAATAATAAAATTAGCCCTGCGGAAAAGATAAGAGCCATAGTTTATGGTGAAAAAGCTGAATTAATTTTATCACAAGCAGAAATAGTTAAAGGATTAAAAACAGGGATTAAAGAAGTCAGTATCTTTCAGTCTAAGCCTGAGGAGGGATCAATTAAAATAATTATGGGTGCCACAGAAATATATTTGTTAGTGAGCATTGATCCTATTAAAGAAAATATTAGATTGAATAGAGAAAAGGAAAAGTTAGAAAAAGTAATAAGTGGTTTAGAAAAAAAATTAGCTAATAATGAGTTTGTTCTTAAAGCTCCTTCAAAATTAGTTCAATTTGAAAAAAATAGATTAAGCCAATATAGATTAGAATTAAATAAAATAGAAGAGACTCTAAAAATTTATAGAGAATAATATGACTTTAAAAAATTATTTAATAGTTATGAGCACCCTCACCTTATTATGTTGGGGAGCTTTTGTAGCGATGTTAAATATTATTGATCCTAATACAACCAACTGGCTTGGTTTTATTCTATTCTATTTATCTTTATTTCTATCATTATCAGGCACGATAGCCATAATTGGTTTTGTGGTGAGGTTTATTGCCCTTAAGCATTCTCTTGTGTTTCATTCTGTTAGCAATGCGTTTCGTCAATCTTTTTTATTTGCTTTATTTATCACGATTTCATTATTTCTTTTAGGAGTAGATTTATTTACTTGGCTTAATATAGGTTTATTATTAATTATTTTTATTGTTTTAGAATTATTTATCAGTAGCTATAAGAAATAAATTAATTTTTTTAGATTAATATTATGAAAACGAAATTAGAAAAATTAAAATATGAGTTTCTGCTTGCCTTAGGTAAAGTTAAAACTATAAATGATTTGCGTGAAGTTGAGTTACGATATTTATCAAGGAAAGGATCCTTGAGCAGGATAATTGGAGAATTAAAAGATATGAGTTTAGATCTGCGCAAAGAACTAGGTGAGCATGCAAATAGAATAAAAAAAGAAATTCAAACTAGATTTGATGAGGTTAAGCTAGTATTTAGCAAGCAAGATTGTTTGGATGATCTTATTGACCCAACTCTACCAGGAAATAAATTAGAGACAGGCTCACTTCACCCTATTACTTTAGTGCAAAGAGAATTAGAGGATTTTTTTAGTTCTTTGGGATTCATGGCCATTGATGGTCCAGAACTTGAAAGTGAATTCTATAATTTTGAATCATTGAATGTACCAGCCAATCATCCTGCTAGAGATGTGCAGGATACTTTCTATGTTGATTTTAAAGATAAAGAAGGGGCCTATGACTTAACCATGAGAACGCAAACTTCAAATACGCAAGTAAGGGCTATGCAAAAATACGGAGCACCTTTAAAAGTAATTATGCCTGGAAGGGTTTTTCGTTGTGAATCTACTGATGCTCGTCATGAGCATACATTTTATCAGCTTGAAGGAGTGATGATTGATAGAGATATAAATTTTGCTCACATGAAAAGCGTTTTAGAGCAGGTAGGGAAAAGGCTTTATGGACCAGAAACTGAGTTTAGAATGCGACCAAAATTTTATCCCTTTGTTGAGCCAGGTTCTAATGGTGAATATACTTGCTTTCTATGCCAGGGTAAAGGTTGTCGAGTTTGCAAATATTCAGGCTGGTTGGAAATATTGGGTTGTGGTTTAATCCACCCTAAGGTAATGCTAGCTGGTGGTTTAGATCCAGATATCTATTCAGGCTTCGCTTTCGGCTTTGGACTTGATCGTTTAGTGATGCTTAAATATAATATCAACGATATTCGTCTTTTTAATAGTGGCGATTTACGTTTTCTGAAACAATTTTAATCTTATAAAGTATGTATCTTTCACTTAATTGTTTAAAAGATTTTATAAAAATACCTAATAAAATAGGAGCAACAGAAATTGCAGACCTATTAACCATGCATACCGTTGAGGTCGAATCTTGGCGCTTGCAAGCCGACAATCTTAAACAGGTTGTTGTAGCTAAAGTTTTAACTGTCAAACCTCATCCTAATGCCGATCGTTTAAGATTAGCTAAAGTAGATATTAAAAGTGGGACTCTAGATATAGTTTGTGGCGCAGATAATTTAATAGTTGGCCAGAAAGTGGCTGTAGCTTTGGTTGGCGCTAAATTGCCTAATGGCTTAGAAATTAAAGAAACAGTAATCAGGGGTGAAACATCGTTTGGTATGATTTGCGCAGAAGATGAGCTTGGTCTTGGTAGTGATCATGAAGGAATATTAGTTCTATCAGACGATGCAAAAATTGGACAAGAATTATCAGCATATTTAGCCCTCGATGACACGATTTTTGAGATTGACAATAAATCTCTTTCTAACCGTGGTGATTTATGGGGGCATTATGGTTTAGCTAGAGAGTTAAGTGTGTTATTGAAATTACCATTAAAATCTGCGATAACTAATTTTAATGAAGATTTATTAATAAATAAAATTCAAGATAAAATAGAAGTTAAATTAGAAGAAAAAAATATTTGCTCTCGTTACTTAGCAGTAAAGATTGATAATTTAAAAATAGTTGAATCCCCTGTCTGGCTTAAAAATAGGCTTTTTTCTCTAGGCTTAAAACCAGTTAACGCTATAGTTGATATTACTAATTATGTTATGTTTGAACTGGGCCAGCCTTTGCACGTTTTTGATGCACAAAATATTAAAAAAATTTCAATACGTCTATCTAATAAAGATGAAAGCATTGAAACTCTTGATGGTAAAGAGAGATTATTACCAGAAAAAACTATTGTAATTAGTAGTAATAATGAAGCAATAGCCATTGCTGGAGTAATGGGGGGATTAAGGAGTGGTGTTAATGAAAACACGAAGAGTGTTATTCTAGAAGCAGCTACTTTTGACCCAGTTTTAGTTAGAAAAACATCTCAAGCTTTAAATTTAAGAACTGAGGCCTCAATTCGTTTTGAAAAATCACTTGATCCTAATTTACCGATTATTGCTTGGCAGAGATCTTGGCAATTAATTAAAGAAATTATTCCAGAAGCCGAACTCTCAACAGATTTAGTAGATATATTTCCTGAACCACCTATTGCTAAAGAAATAAGTTTTGATTTTTCTTGGTTAAAAGATAGAATGGGTTATGACCTTAGTCGTAAAGAAGTTAGTAATATTTTAGAAAGATTAGGTTTTAAGGTTGGGATTGAAAAAAATATATTTACAGTAGTTGTTCCTAGTTGGCGGGCAGTGAAAGATGTGAGCTCGAAAGAAGATATTTTAGAAGAAGTGCTTAGAATTATTGGTTATAATAAGATTAGATCTAATGCCCCTAAAGTTGCCGTGCAGTTTAATTTGATTGATAAAGAAAGGATTCTTGAACAAGAAATAAGCAATATTTTGAGCTTTAGTGCTAACATGAATGAGGTTTATAATTATTCTTTCGTAGGTGAGTCCTCTTTATCTAAACTTAATCTAAATGGTGCTCACTATTTACGTTTATTAAATCCATTAAATAATAATCATACATTTCTTCGCCAAAATCTTTTAGTTGGACTAATTTCTAATGCTCGTTTAAACCAGGCTAATTATAATGAATTCTCTTTATATGAGCTGGGCCGAGTATTCCTTCCTGTTGCCGGAGTTTATTATAAAAACTACATGAAGTCCGAGAGCCGGCTTCCGTATCAAGGCAAACGAATAGGTCTATTAGTAGCTAATAGTCAATCCATTGAAGCCTTTAACCAGCTAAAAGGGATTATAAAGTTATTATTTAGTACTCTTTCGCCTAAGTATTTATTAGAGTTTACTGTTCCAGAGGATAGTTTAAGTTGGGGAGAAAATAAAATGACTGTAAAAATTATCTGGCAGGGGATGGATATTGGTTATCTAGCGATTGTAAACAGAGAGGTGGCAAATAATTTTGGTTTAAAGATTCAAGTCGCTGTTGCAGAAATTAATTTTCAGGAAGTATTTACTCTGTGTTCGCAGATTAGTACTAGATTATATGAACCAATATCTAGGTTTCCTCCAGCTATTAGAGATATTTGTTTTGTAGTAAATGAAAAAGTATTGTATAATGAATTTTGGAAGGAGTTAATAAATTTTAGCCCTCTATTAACTAAAGTTGAGTTATTTGATGTTTATCAAGGAGAAAACCTACCAGCAGATTCAAAAAGTTGGGCTTTTCATCTTAGTTATCAAGATCAAGAAAAAACACTTACTTCAATAGAAATAGAGAAAATTCAAAATGACTTGGTTAATTATCTTACTGATAAATTTGAGGCTAAATTAAGAGCGCTATAGTATCATAGAAACTAAGAATATTTAATAAAATTTTTATCTATTATTTTAAAGCAATAATCTTATGATAATAAGTTCTAAGGACATATTAAATTTAGTTGCTGCTATATCAATTGCGACCTTAGTATTTTTTCTGTGTTGGGCCTTATATTATATTATTTATACTGTTCGCAGTAGCTTTAAAGTTGTTAAAAAAGTTGAAAAAGGGGTTGATAAAGTAGAATCATTGATAGACTTAATCAAAGAAAAAATTTCCAGCAGTACTTCACATCTTATATTATTTAGTAATTTAATTAAAAAAGGGATTGATTTTTTTGAAAAAAGAAAATTTAATTCATCGGTTGAAGAGTCTAATCCACCGGTTGAAGAGAATAAAGATAAAAAAAAGGAAAAGAAAGACTAAAAAAAATATAATTTAGTTTAAAAAATAAGTTGAATATTCAACTTATTTTTTTAAAGGATAAGAGGGGCTATTGAGTAAAAGTATAATATTCTATAATACAGATTTTTTTATTTAGTGTAGCCACAAGCTTTATCACTGCAAATAATTCCTTTATTTTTATCATTTATTAGTAATGAATCGCATTCGGGGCATTTTTCGCCAGTAGGTTTAGCCCAATATGCATTTTTACAATCAGGATAAGCATCACAAGCATAAAAGACACCTCGCTTACTAAATTTTTTAATAATTTTTCCTTTTTTACAAGCTGGGCAGATTATTTCTGGTTCATCTTGATCAGTAATATTTTTAATATTCTTACATTTAGGATAAGCGCTACAAGCTAAAAATGGCCCATATTTTCCTGAGCGGACAATCATATCTGCTCCACATTTATTACAGACTTCACCTTTAAATTTATTACGTAATTCTTCTAGAGCGGGGTCATCTTGGGTGTTTGTTTTCTCGCCACTCATTTTTTTTATATTTTTACAATCAGGGTAGGCACTACAAGCTAAAAATTTTCCATATCTCCCGGTTTTAATTAACATAATAGCGCCGCATTTGTCACATTTTTCTTCAGATTTTTCTTCAGGCATAATATCGTTTTTATTAATATTTTCGTATTTTATTTCTAAATTTTTGTGAAATTCATCATAGAATTTTTTAATTACTGGTTGCCATTTTTTTGCACCTAAAGCAATTTCATCTAAGGAGTTTTCTAGGGAGGCAGTAAAGTTATAGTCAACAATTTTAGGGAAGTGCTCGACCAATAGATCATTTACAATAAAACTAATTGGCGTAGCTTGAAGCCTTTTTTCAGTATTCCTTTCTACATAATTACGATTGATAATAGTCGCAATTGTGGGTGCATAAGTGGACGGTCTGCCGATGCTATGTTTCTCTAATTCTTTAACCAATCCAGCGTCACTATAACGAGCAGGCCCTTTAGTAAAATGTTGTTCGCTAGTAATTTTTTTTAGATTAACAGTTTCCCCTTCTTTAATATTTGGCAGTATTTCTTCACTTGTTTTTTCTGGATATATTTTCAGATATCCAGGGAAGATCATTATTTGACCATTAGTTCGGAAGATGTAAGTTTTTTTATTAGTACAGGCCATTTCAGTGTCAATGCTCGTTGTGTTGAATTTGGCAGCTGGCATTTGAGTCGCGACAGACCTTTGCCAAATAAGTGTATATAAACGATGTTGACCTTTTTCTAATTTAGACTTTAGGACATCTGGAGTATTTTTAGCTACTGTGGGACGAATAGCTTCATGGGCTTCTTGATTATTTTTATTTTTTGATTTAAAAAATCTTGGTGAACTTAAAATATAGTCTTTACCCAAGTTCTCTTTCAGGTATTCTTCCGCTTCCTTTAAAAAAATTGGCGACAAGTTGAAAGAGTCAGTACGCATGTAACTAATATATCCTTGTTCGTAAAGTTTTTGAGCTAAAGTCATTGTTTGTTTGGCACTAAAACCTAAATATCGATTAGCCGTTTGTTGTAGTGTAGAGGTGGTAAACGGAGCGGCAGGAGTTTTACTTATTTCTTTTTTTTCAAGTTTAGTTATTTTATTGATAGAATTTTTTGAGTCGGATATTACTTGATTAGCCAACTCTTCACTCAGGTGGAGTTTATTAAAATTTTTATTGTCTATTTTTAAAAGATTTGCAGTATAATTTTCTTCATTATTGTTTTTATAGATTGCTCCCACTGTCCAATATTCTTCTGATTTAAAATTTTTTATTTCACGTTCTCGTTCGACAATTAAGCGTATTGCTACGCTCTGAACGCGACCAGCTGATAAACCTTTAGCTACTTTTTTCCATAAGAAAGGAGAAAGTTCATAACCGACCAACCTATCTAATACTCGTCTAGCTTGTTGAGCATCTACTAAGTTTTGATTTAATTTTCGTGGCTCAGTTAGAGCTTTTAATATAGCTGTTTTCGTAATTTCGTGAAAAACTATCCTTTTAGTATCTTTTGGCTTTATTTTAAGGATTTCTGCTAAATGCCAAGCAATGGCCTCTCCTTCGCGGTCTTCATCAGATGCAAGAATAATTGACTTTGCTTTTTTAGCAGCTGACTTTAAGGTGCTAACGGCTTTTTTACTCTTATCAGGAATAACATAGCTTGGTTCGAAATTATTCTCAATATCGATACCCATCTTGCTTGCAGGAAGATCACGAATATGACCAAAAGATGATTCGACTTGGTAATCTTTATTTAAAAATTTACTTATAGTTTTTGCTTTTGTTGGTGACTCAACTATAATTAATTGCATATTTCTTAATATAATATTTTTAGTTTACTATTTTGATTTAAGCTGTCAAGTTAAGTATTACGTAGGTATTACGCAAGTGTTGACAAGCAATATAATTTGTACTATATTTTAATGTTAAAATCTTTTTAGTTGCTTGGACAAAAGTATTATTTTTTTAACCACTTTCCTCCTAGAGGTTAAGATATTTTACTTTTTGTTCAAGCAATTAAAGAGATTTTTTAATAATAGGCTTTTTTGAGAGCCTCTAAACCTTTATCAATGGTGGCGTCTAAAATATTCATTTCTTCGGAATTAAATTTTTGTAGCACAAATTTTTCTGCTGGAATCGTATTTCTTAGAAGATCATTTTTTATGCCAAGTTTAAGGCGACAGAAATTTTTTGTTTTTAGATGTTTAATGATTGATTGGACACCTTTATTACCTCCACTTCGCGAATTAGTGCTTATTTTGAAGTTGCCTAAGTCTAAATCGAGGTCATCATGAATGACCGCTAAAACATTTTTCAAGTCCTGTTCTTTTTTAAGGAATAGCCCAAATTGCCGACTTAATAATTGATAGTATTTTAAAGCTTGATAAGCGTCCTCGCCAGATCGATTCATGTAGGAGTTGGGTTTTAAATAGATAAAACCTGCTTCTTTTTTTATCAGAGAATTAAATTTTTTTTCTAATTGCCAATTATTAGCACCAGCTAGTTTATCTAGCGCAATCCAGCCAGCATTATGCCTGGTATTTTCAAATCTTTCTCCTGGATTGCCCAGACCGATTATCATTTTCATATTTTTTAAAAATTTACTTTTAATCATTATATCCTATTTCTGGTAAAATGACGATTAAGAAAAAATAACCGTTCATTAACGATTATTTTTTTAATTTATGCTTCTCTCACACCATGCTTTTTCTTATTTTTTATTACTTTTAAGTGGATAGGGGTGCCGATGAAGGAAAACTCTTGTCTTAATCTGTTTGCTAAAAACCTGACATAAGAAAAATGCAAGTCATCACGTGAGCCAATGCGGATAGAAAAAATAGGGGGATTGCTTCTATTTTGTTTAATCTCAAAAATATGCGGAGCTTTAAGACCTTTCCCTTTAGCTGGTAGATGAGTTTTAACTGCTCTGTTTAAGAATTTTTTTAACTGAGTTTCAGTGATTTCTGTTTTTCTAGCCTGAGCCACTTCTAAAGCAATATCAAGAATTTTATTAACTTTAGAGCCTGTTTTAGCTGAGGCAAAAATAATGGGAGCCCAGGTTGCAAATGGCAGTTTATCATAAATAACTCCTTGCCAATATTTGGGGTCTTTATCTTTAATAATATCCCATTTATTTGCAATTATAATTAGACTTTTGTGTCGGTCAACAATTTCTTGAATTATTTTTGCATCTTGGTGAGTGATTGTTTCACTAATATCTAAAACCAAGAGAGCAATATCCGCCTTATGAAGCGAGCTAAGTGACATTTCTATACCTTCTTTTTCTAATCCTTTACTTTTATGGCCTTGTTTAGAAATCCCGGCAGTATCGATTAGTCGAATAATTTTATTATCATGCATTAGCTCTATGTCTTGGGATTCTCTAGTTGTGTGAGGCACCTCGCTAACGATGGCTCGTTCATAGCCTAAGAGAGAGTTGAGCAATGATGATTTACCAACATTAGGCTTGCCAATGATACATATTTTTGCTTCAAAATCTTGAGAGAGCTCTTCATTCTTGTCGGCTTTAGCTTTGATTTTAGTTAAGATAAAATCTAGAAAGTCACCAGTGCCAGCCCCAGTTTGAGCTGAAATAGCATTAGGTTCGCCTAATCCAAGTTTATTAAAAATTGCAGCTTCATTTCTAATTTTACTACTATCTAATTTATTAACAGCTAAGATTGTCTTTTTTAAATATTCTGGTTTACAACGAATAGCTTTAGCTAGATTTCGATCTTCAGGCATTAATCCAGCCTTACCGTCAACTAAAAAAATTATTAACTCTGCTTTTTTTAAATATTTTAATGTTTTTTCTTGCGCTAAAGTATCTATGTTATCAGTAGAATTGTCTTTCTTATTATCAAACAAAGATAAGTCGAATAGACCAGCTGTATCTACTAGTTGGAAAATTTTTGAGTTCCAATGGACTAGGCCAATATTTGAATCTCTGGTAGTACCAGCTATTTTAGAAATTAAAGCTTGTCTTTTTTCGGTTAGACGATTAAAGAGGGTGGATTTACCAACGTTAGTGCGTCCATAAATAGCGACTAGAGGCATTTTTTCTGTCATATTATTATAGTTTTAACTTATTCTTCTTGTCCAATAACTAGAACAAAATCAATTGTTTCCAATTTATTTTTATAGGTTTCTAACCAGGAAGGAGCGTCATAGGCTAATTCAGCATCACTTAAAGCTTGGAGTATTTCTAAAGACCTAATTTCCTTACCATAACTTAAATCATAGACTTGAGATTTACTATAATTACGTGTTGGAGCATTGGCTGTTTCAGTTATTTTAAAACCATATTTTTGGAGCGTTAGAGCATTTTTAGCTGCTAAACCACTAATCCAAGTGCCATTTAGAACTACTACTTTAAGGTTTTTATCAATTTTTTCTATCCTAATCTCTGCTTGAGGTAGCGATAGACTGGGCTCTGTCTCTTTTTCAGTTATAATAGATTCAGTATTAAAAATATTATTGACCGATTCTCTTATTAAATCAAAATTGCCACTTTGAGGAATTAGAATATAGGCCCCATCTTCACCTCGGCTAGCCATAAGCAGGCCTCCCGGACCATCGTCATACACTCGGTTAATTATTTTTTTAGAGTCTAGGTCTTTATAATCATTCCAAAGTTTTAACATTTCCCAGACATCTAAATTTGTTTTTATATTCCTATTAAGCTCAGAGACGATGCGACTAATCATCATTGGTTTTAGTAGGTTTTCTTTAGAAAGTAACTTATCTTTAACGGCCGAAATCATCAACTGTTGACGTCTAGCCCGCGCAAAATCTGAACCTTCAATGCCAGCTGCGTGCCGGCTCCGAGCAAATTTTAGTGCTAGTGAACCGTTCATATGCTGTTTGCCTTTATTAACTTGTAGGTGTTCGAAACGTCCATAATAATCAGGATTGTCTTCTTGGCCTAGGATTGGGTAGCTATAGTCATTAAGTGTGTTTTCCACATTGACGTCTATACCGCCAAGTTCATCAATAATCTTAATAAAACCTAGGAAGTCTAACCTGAGATAGTATTCTATTGGTGTGCCTAAAATCTGACTAAGACTTTTAATCATAGCAGGCCCGCCGCTACCTTTCTCTTTAGCTTCTGAAATGGCGTGAATGGAATTAACTTTACGCCAGTAACCATCGGTCGATGGTACTGAAAGATCTCTTGGAATAGATATTAGCGAAACTTGTTTACTTGATGGCTTTAAACTAACAAGCATAATTGTATCTGCTAAATAGCCGCCATCATGATTATCTCCTCCTACGCCAATTAACAGAATGTTAATTCTATCGTTTTCTTCGCCCTTTAATCCATTGTCTTTATTTTCAGTTAAGTGGGTTAATTTCTCCCAAATTGGGTTATTATTCAGCCAATAGCTAACGCCTTGGCTAGACATAATTATCTTACCTGAGAGGATAAAAATAAGAGCAAAAAATATGATTAAATATTTTTTAAATTTTCGCTTCTTCTTTAAATTAGCTAAAATCTCTTCTTCTTCAAGTCTTTGGCTTTCTTCATAAACCTCATTATCAGTTTTTTCTATTTTTTTCTTAAAATCAATCATAAAACATTTAGTTTTAATAAGCTATTAGGCCGAGATTAATGTCATTTACACTTTTTTTATTATATGTATATTTATAACTTTAGGCAACTATTAGAAAATAAGTATAATTAACAGAATAAAATTATTCTGCTTTATAAAATTATACTTTTTAGTGACTTAGAGTAATAAATAGAGGACTGCCTTTATATTCAAAGTCGGGATGCCGGGAATCGAACCCGGTCTACATGCACCCCATGCACGCGTACTACCGGTATACTACATCCCGATTTGTATCTGTAAATTATTGTTTTATTTGATAAATAGATGCTTAAATCTTTATTCTGATTTTGCTCGATATGTTCCTATTAATTCCATTATTCTTCTTTTAGAACAAGTTTCTTTTAAATGCTTTGGTAACTCTTCAAGTAGTTCTTCATATGACTGCCCTTGATAATACTTTGAAAACCAATCTTCTGGTAGTAAATATTCTAATTTCTCCTCAAAAGCAAATTCATGCCCTTTATTTCTTAGATTATCCTTGAGTCCATCACGAAATGGACGATTACCTTCTATCCCCATATTTTTTTAATTAATTATAAATGACTTTTTATCTTAGTAGGTTAATCTATTGTAACTGTTTTTAGAAATTTTTGGAAGTTTTTACAATTTTGCAATTTTTCACTTTTTTCACTTTTGACATTTTAAATATAATTTGCTAACTTGTCAGTATAGTCACGCCATCCGAATACAGAGCTTATGTTTAAACCTATTTTAACTACTAATTTTTTGGTAGCAGAGAAAATAGGTTTTTTATTTTATTATTTGATTTGTTGCTTTAATTATTAAATTAGCCTAAAATATTAGTATAATACTAAATTTATGGAGAAATTAAGAAATATTTTTTCTGGAGTGCAACCAAGCGGAAGTCTAACTATTGGTAATTATATTGGAGCTTTGAGTCAATGGTCAGAAATGCAAGAAAAAAATAATTGTATTTTTTGTGTTGTTGATTACCATGCAATTACTGTTGATTATGACCCTGAGCTTTTAAGGCGACGAATATTGGAAATTACTAAGATCTATTTAGCATCTGGTATTGATCCTAAAAAATCAATCATATTTCAACAGTCTGCTATTCCTGAACACACGGAATTGGCCTGGATCCTATCATGTGGAGCTAGTCATATTACTGATCTAAAAAAAATGACTCAGTTTAAGGATAAGGCGGGAGAGAATCAAGATGCAGTTTCTGTTGGCTTATTTACCTATCCAATTTTAATGGCTGCAGATATACTATTATATGACACCCAGGCGGTGCCAGTAGGTGATGATCAAAAACAACATGTTGAGTTGGCTCGAGATATCGCCAAACGCTTTAACAATTTATATGGGCCTATTTTTACGATCCCTCAGGCTGAATTGCGCAGAGAAGGAGCTAGAATAATGAGCCTTACTGATCCGAATAAGAAAATGTCAAAGAGTGCCGCAAATTTGAGCTCATATATTTCTTTAACTGATGATATTCAGTTAGCAAAGAAAAAAATTATGAAAGCAGTGACTGATTCTGGTACGGACATTGATTATGATCCAATAGATCGTCCAGCCTTAGCTAATCTTTTAACTATTTATGCTCAATTAGGAAATCGTCAGATTAAGCGTTTACTTAAGGATTATCAAGGCAAAGGTTATGGTGAATTTAAGAGTGATTTAGCCGAAGTTGTGGCTAAGTTCTTAAATGAGTTTCAGAATAAATTGAAAGTAATATCAGATAGTGAAGCAAGGGTAGTATTAGAGGATGGTTGTTTGCGAGCTGAACTATTGGCAAAGAAAAAAATGGCAATGGTAAAAAAAGCTATTGGGGTAAAGTAAAATAAATTTTTTAAAAAGGAGAAGACAACTTTATTGTTGTCTTTTGTTCTTGACGCTACACTTGCTGATTTTGCTACTCAAACAGAGCGGACAGTGTTTTTTTTACCATATTGTTCAACTAGTTTAACTTTGTTTTGTATTCTAATTTAATATTACAGCAAATATAGCATTTCCACCAAGCATTTTTGTCAATTAAACCTAAAACATAAGAAAAGACTGCCTTCGAGGCAGTCTTCTTAATTTCAAACTAAT
>CAYURA010000013.1:0-19223 GCA_964446775.1 uncultured Gammaproteobacteria bacterium
TACTTAAATTAGCGTCACTAGATTTAAGTTCAATAATATTCTCAACTTGATTATTTTTATCACTAATTAAAAAATCTACTTCCTGTTGATTTTTGGTTCTTAAATAATGTAAGCTTTTGTCTTTTCCTAAATAATTATTTTCCGCTTTAATAGACTTAAGTAGTGATAGGGCAAGTAAATTTTCCAGTTTTATCCCTTCATCACCTCTAACTAAAGCTGTATCATAGAAATATATCTTTGGCTGTTTTAAAATTGAGCGACTAATCTTTTTAGAGTATGGCTTAATCTGAAAAACCACATACAGTGCTTCTAAGATACTGATATATTTCTTTACTGTGCTAGGAGAAATGGCTAAATCTCTGGCAATTGAAGCAAAAGAAATGGGGCTAGCAACCTTATTCCTTAAAATTTCAAAGAGATCTTTGATATTATGATAATTTTCAATATTATCAAAACTTAAAATATCATTTCTAATTAAACTATCAGAGTATTGCCTGCGCCATCTCTCAGCCTCAATATCACTTGTAGCTAAATAGGGTTCAGGGAATCCTCCTCGTGTCAGCAAGCTATCTATACTTACCTCAATTTTTAGTTGTTTTAACTCGGCTAAAGATAAGGGCAGGAGATGATGCAGATAAAATCTCCCGGCTAAAGAGTCCCCACTTTGACGAAAGACATCCAAGCAAGCACTGCCAGTAACTAAAATCTGTAAATTACTTGCCTTAGTATCATAGACACCTTTAAGATAATTTTTCCAGCCTTTCATTTTGTGAAGCTCATCTAAAATAAGGAGCTCAGTACTTTCTAACCACTGCTCCTTCTTAATAATCTCCCGATCATCTAGGCTATCATAATTTAAATAAACAGAATTACGATAATTCTTAGCAATATCCTTAGCTAGCCAAGTCTTACCTACCTGCCTTGGCCCCACTAAAAACACCATCTTTTTCTTTAAATCTTCAATTATTTGTTTTTTTTGTATTCTTTGCATATAAGACTATTATACACGCCATTACTGAATAGTCAAGACTAAACGGAATTAGCGTACCGATTAGTCATATAATGCTCTTAAGCTATATTTTATAAGGACGATTACACGTGCTTTGTTAACATTATCCTTAAATCTATATTTAGACCTGTGCTAAATCCTATCCTAAAGTATATTTTAACTTGTCTCTGGAGTATATCAGTTTTAAACTTCATCAAAATTAATCTTTAAGCGTTTTAAGAAATCAGCATATTTTTTAGGATAGGAAGCTTTCCAAATCTCTTCAAACAAAGGAGTCGTTAACTTGTAGTATTCTTGGCAAATTTTGGCATCAGAATAATTTAGAGAGGCTTTTTCAAAATCTTTAAAGAGCCTATCTTTCTTAGGAGCAGCTTTAATTATTGATCTAATACTATCAGCTAATTGTTTATTATTTTTTCCACTATCAATCTCAGCTAAAAGATTTTTCGCAAACTCATAATTGCCCCTAATCTCTAAGGCGGTCTCTAACAGTCTTCGGGCCATAAACTCTGATCCAGAGTATAGGTAGCAAACAGCGGCGTTAGCAAAAAAACTAAAGACATAGCGATTAGTATTTTGTTCTTTGAGCATTATTCTAAAAACCTCATCAAATTCATCAAAAGCAGATTCTATATTTCCCTCCCTTAGATATCTATTAGCTGAATTAGCTACATTTGGCCATTCCCCGCCAATACAAGTGAGAGCTGACTCAAATCCCTGAGAGCCAAAAGCCTGCTTATCCTCTTGCAAGATTTCATTTGGAGACTTCCCTTTTAGCTTTTTCTGTGGAGAGTAGTTAAGCAGTTGCATTGTTAGTCTAAGAATTTCAGATAATTGCTCTTTGCTCGGTCCTTTTTTTGATAAGCTGAAGACGATATCAACTAGTGAATGAGAATTATTTCTAAACCTGCCAGCCAGCAACCATTCTTGAACTAAATCTACGTTAATTAGCCTATATGCGTCTAAATTTTTTAAGAGCTGATTAAACTCAGCCTTTATCTCTAAGATATCCAATTCCTCATTTTCTGATCCCCTCATCTCAGCATATAATTTATCTGGACTTTGAATCCTATCGTCATTACCTCCACCATAGTATGCGGCGGCTAATTTTGGAGTCAGTTTCTCTTTAGTTTTGAAGCTTTTTCTTAACTTATCATTAATTCTCACGTTAAAGATAAACGAATCTGAGCCCACTAATTCATAATGATCTCCCACTCTGCCAACCCGAGCAAAAAATAAATTACCCACCTTCAGACCATGCGTCGCGCTCCGTTCGTGAACATAGTATTTCTTACCAGTATTAGTCACTAAAACCTTCATCCCCTTATCTAAATCAATCTTCTTAGCTTCTAAAATGCCATAAACGTTTTCTTGTAAGTCTTTATAAATTTGCAAATCGTATAGTGCTAGTTTTTTGGGATTATTATAATAGTAGTGTTCTAATAGGCTCTCACCACTCTTCAGTCTAAAATCAAAGGTTAACCATTCCATAAAGAATGGCATCATTTTTTCATCGGCGGCAATTAAATGAGCCCCTTCTTCTATCTCGAAGAATTCATTTTTTGCCCGCTTTATTTCATCAGCAAACTTAGGATTATTCAAATAATATGAGAATATCCTATCCATTGTTCCACTCTGCATATATTATATAATTATTTTTTATTTAATCTATTTTAACACCACTCAATACTAACATAGACTATCTATGACTAAAAAATTTAGACAACTGCGCTAATTGGCCAAGCTAATAGTTTAATATAAATATATTCATACCATTACGCTAGCTTAATTATACACTATTTACGCCATTAGCTTAAGACTTGGGCTATCTTTACTAAAAAGAAAAGCCATTAATGGTCTTTCTTTTATTTATCTCTATTTAAAATATATATTTAAAATCCATGTTTAATGCCTCTAGCTAATATATATATCTTCCCATTACTCCGACTTAGACCGCTTAGATCTTTGTCTATCTACTTCACTTAAAAACTGTTTTCTTAATCTAATACTCTTAGGAGTAACCTCGAGATATTCATCAGCGTTCATTAGACTAAGACCCATTTCAATACTAAGAAGTACAGGCGGTACTAATTGAATGGCTTCATCAGTACCAGATGCTCTGACGTTAGTCAGTTGCTTACCCTTAATCGGATTAACAGCTAAATCATTCCCTTTAGCTACATTACCAATTACCATCCCTTCATAGACCTCAGTATTTGGCTCAATATATAATACTCCTCTATTTTGTAAATTCCATAAAGGAAAAGCTAAAGTCTTGCCACCGATCATAGAAACCATTGAGCCAAGCTCATGCTTCTCTATCTCTCCAGCATAAGGCTCAAAACCTAGCACCTGTGAACAAAGAATGCCTTCGCCTCTAGTATCAACTACAAAGTCATTACGATAGCCTAAGAGGCCTCTCGTTGGAATAGAGAAAGTTAGGCGTGACTGTCCGTTCTGAGTCTTAAAATCTACCATTTTTCCTTTCCGTTTAGACATCTTTTCAATCACAGTGCCTGACATTGTTTCTGGCACGTCAATTGTCACTTCTTCATAGGGCTCTAACTTCACCCCATTTTCTTCTTTGATAATTACTTGAGGCTGTGATACTTGTAATTCATAACCTTCACGTCTTAAATTCTCAATTAAAATAGCCACGTGTAATTCTCCCCTACCTAAAACTTTATAGGAATTAGTTTCCGAAAAATCTATTTTTAAACCCACATTAATCTCTAACTCTTTCTCTAATCTTTCTTTTAATTGGCGATTGGTGACATACTTACCTTCCCTACCAGCAAAAGGTGAATTATTGACTAAAAAGCTTAAAGCGATAGTTGGTTCATCAATTTTAATGGCTGGCAGAGCCACTTGATCGGCTTTGTTGGCAATAGTTTCCCCAATATAGATATCTGGCAAACCCGCAATCATTACAATCTCCCCAGCCTCTGCTTCTGTCACTTCTTGACGCCCAATACCTTTGAAGGTGAAGAGCTTGGAAATCTTGCCAGTTCTGACACTGCCGTCTAAGTTTTCGATATAGACTGTTTGAGCCGCTTTAATTTTTCCCTCATAAACTCGACAAATAGCTAAACGACCTAAAAAATTATCATAGGCTAGATTAAACGGTTGAGCTAACAGCTCGTTCCTACTTAATTCTTCTGAGGAAGCTGGTTCAACATGAGTTAATATTAAATCTAATAGCGGTTCTAGATTGCCTGAATCATCTTCAAGTGATAGTTTAGCCATGCCTTGCTTAGCAGCGGCAAAGACCACCGGAAATTCTAATTGTTCATCACTGGCGCCTAAATCGAGAAATAGTTCATAGACTAACTCCTGAACCTCTAGAGGTCTAGCAGCTGGCTTATCAATCTTGTTAATAACAACAATAGGCTTAAGGCCTAACTCTAAAGATTTCTTTAGTACAAACTTAGTTTGCGGCATTGGTCCCTCTTGAGCATCAACTAATAGTAAAACACAGTCAATTGAGCGAAGAATACGTTCTACCTCCGAACTAAAATCAGCGTGACCAGGAGTATCAACAATATTAATCTTCGTATCTTTATAGAAGACTGAAGTATTTTTAGAATAGATAGTGATTCCCCTTTCTTTCTCTAAAGCGTTACTATCCATTGAGACATCATCAGAAGACATGCCTGTTTCTTGCATTAATGCATCGGTTAGAGTTGTTTTACCATGATCAACGTGAGCGATAATGGCTATGTTACGTATTTCCATAATATTAGTGTATATATGTATGTCTATAAATCAAAACAAAAACTACGCCGACAGCGTAATTTTGCCTTGCTTAATGATAATAGTGGTTTTTCTGAAAATAGTCAAATGACGTTTGAATCGAAAGAGTGAGTTGCTAATAATGAACTTAATTAGCTCCAATTGTCACCCCCGCTCCTCCTAATCCTTGGTCGTAGAGGGATTCTATTTCTGAAGCTGTGAGGACACGGTTATAGATTTTGAGATTTTTCATATAGCCCACAAAAAAGTCAGACATACTGGTACGTCCAATATAGACTTGATCGCCATTAATAACAATAGGGTATTTACTAGGAGTCCCAAGCTCTCCGTCTACATAAAGATTACCCGAGGAATTAACAACATGTCGCCAACCGTTACTAGTGGCGTCATTATACCAAAAAGAAATACTAACCTTATCTTCCGGGACAGTCACGACAATATCATGTCCATAGCTATCATAGCCATTTAAAAGCTGTTGAATTGAAGGTTCGGTGCCATCAACTATATCCATTCTTGGATAGACTGTATAATGAACTATTTGGGCATCACTGGGTGCTCCTTTATATACAGATAATGTGCGACTTCTGGCAGTTAAAGTTTCTGGGGCCCATTTATAATCGGCAGAAATTGCACCTAAATAACCATCTACTGTGTAGCGACCTGAGTCAGGGTGAAGGCTTGTGCCTGTGTGGTTTGCTGGAAAGACATGCCCAACAACTAGAAACCATTGCCCCTCTGTTAGGCTGTTGTGGTTAGCGGACCAAAAGTATGGATTAGTATTATAGGAACTGTTGCTTAAATTTTGCACCCCTGCAGGTGAGCCATAACCATTTAGGCCAGCATAATATCGACCATAAGTAGCGGAATCATTAGTAACTCTTTGTTCCCACCAAGACATGCGGTATAGCTTTGTATTGTCAATTGTCTGGGCACCATGATATACGCCACTATTCGGAGCGACTCCCTGCCAAATTGGAACCTGCCTCCCCCAGGGATCTTCAGCAATTATTCGACTATTACCCGAACTATAGCCACTAAAGCTACCCACATTACCAGTTTGCCCATCTTTCCAAAGTCTATAATTCATCAACAAGTTTTCGAGATTTAAACTCAACGATACATAGCCTTCGCTCAAGACGCCTCCATTATTTTGACCATTATGACTATAAGCACTTCTATCAACTAAAATCTCAGATCCCGCACTTCCGCCTTTGGTGTATTGAGAAGTGAGAGGCATATCTAGAATTAGGCCTTTTTGTAACGAAGATGATGATAGTTTAGAAGATTCCCTCTCATATAGATTCTTAGCTTCGATATCGCTAAGTTTTCGATTGTATATCCTTACATCTGAAATCTTTCCATTAAAATTAAAGTAATTAGTTGTGTAAGTGTCCATACCAATCTTAGAATTAATGTGGCCACTACTCAAAGGAATGTTATTACTATTATTAACAGAAGAAATTAAAACGCCATTAACATAAAAACTAAGAATATTGCCTTGTCTAGCATAAATAATATAATACCAATTATTAGGAACAAAATCATAATTAATACTAGCGTGTGGACCACGAGTTTTAATACCAGTATTATTCTGGGCTAAACTCAAAGACCAATGTTCTCCATTCCAATTGCCAGAACTTAAAATAGCGCCATCATAATGCAAGTGATTACCCTTAGGGTAAACCCAGGCTGACATACTAAAATCAGATAATGCGGCAAAGTTCTCATTGGGAATATTAATAGAATAACCTTGATTTACATCACCAAAGTCAAAAGCTGAATCTGTCTGAGAATTTCTCCCCTCTGTTGGAAGAGCACCAATGGCAACGCCATGATTACTATAAGCAGACACATCAGTCACTCTCTTAGTTGTCTCATTATAGTTAACCTCATCAAGCGGCCAATGACCCACTAAACCTTTTTCCAAAGAAGATATTTGGATTTTTGGCTTATTATCGTTATATAAGTCTTTAATTTCTGTGGAATTTAATGCTCTGTTAAAAATCTTTATATTTCCTAATTCTCCCTTAACGCGATCCCAGGAGCCAGATGCATAAAGATGACCACTCCCATAACTAATGCTGCCGTTAACGGTTTGACACTCGCGTAAATCACCATCAATATAAATACACTGCCGTTTAGTATTATCATCAAAAGTTCCAGTTACGTACGTCCACTTATTCCATGGAATTTGCTGATTACCATAATATTGACCTGATGGACCACTTAGCCCCCATTTGAAAATTCCACCAGAAGTTAGTTCAGTGGTAAATCCTGGCCAAGTTGTTACAAGCACATGTCTTTTATTCTGACTTTGTGGTTTCAGCCAAAAGCTGACAGTAATAGATTGAGTTTTATAACTTGTCCCCTCTATCCGTACTTCATCACTACTCCCATTAAAGCTCATTGCCCCTTCACTCTCACCATATTGGCCAGGGACGAAGACCGCGTTGTTAGCTGATATACCATTATTGCCTTGCCCGCTTTGATCAGTGAAGGTTTTAGTACTGGAGTTATAGTTTTCGGCGTTTAAAGTTATATCTAATACTAAACCATCATTATTGTTATTCTGACCATAGCCTAAAGCAATGCCAGCTAAATAGAGGGCTGATATAGCAACTATAGCTAATACAAACCACTTAATAGCTGTATTATTTTGCTTTCTTTTGACTATTTTTATCAATTTTTTCATTATCATTTTAACTGTATTTTTTTACTTAACTTAAATCTACTTAGTTTAAATATACTCAATTTAAGTATTCTAAATCTATTATATCTTGAAGAAAGAGGAACTACTGTGTCAGTATTCTTTGGTTTTTTGCTTTTCTTTAGTTTTTCTTTAGAAAATAATCTTCTAAAATAGTGCTCTTGCCATTTACGCTTCCAAGTATCTCTCAATCTCAATCTCAGCCGCTACACCAGCTCCACCAGCAACCGCTGCTTGACGATAGACATGATCAGTGCAATCACCCGCGGCGAATAGTCCAGGAATATTTGTTTGATATTTATATTGGCGGTTAAACTGACTTTGGAAACTGCTATCTTCTTTTTCCGTGTAAGCCCTTTGACTGGTGTATAAATAGCCTAGCTCATCCATTAAGACACCTGTATCTTCTAAAAATTTAGTTCCCGGACGACGACCAATAGCTACAAATGCACCACCAATCTCTATCTCTGACTCCTCACCGCTAACAGTATCTTTTAACTTAATACCACTTAATCTCTCATCTCCCAAGAACTCAATTGTTTCCTTATTCCACTCAATCTTAATCTTCGTATTAGACAGCACTCTATCAGCCATAATCTTTGAAGCCCTAAAAGTCTCTTTACGATGAATAATAATTACCTTGGCAGCGTATTTGGTAAGAAACAAGGCTTCTTCCATAGCTGTGTCACCCCCACCAATAACAGCCACTTGTTTATCTTTAAAGAAAAAACCATCACAGGTTGCACAAGCAGAAATCCCTTTATTCTTTAATCTTACCTCAGACTCTAAACCTAGCCACTTGGCTTCGGCTCCAGTAGCTACTAAAACTGTTTTAGAGTTAATTGTTTCGCCACTGGATAATGATAATTCAAAGCCGCCATCAATCTTTTTAATACTTTTTACCTCCCCTGACTTAAACCGAGTAGAGAATCTCTCAGCCTGCTTGCGCATGTCCATCATCAGCTCCACTCCCAGTACTCCCTCGGGAAAACCAGGATAGTTTTCCACCTCAGAGGTGGTAGTCAATTGTCCTCCCGGGCTCATTCCCTCAACCACTAAAGGATTAATTAAAGCTCTACCTGCATAAATAGCAGCTCCAAGACCAGCGGGGCCAGCACCAATAATTGTTATTTTTTCCATAAATATTTAAATTAATTATCTGAACTAATATAATAGTAAAATATTCATCTCTTGGCAATTTTTTTCTATTCTTTTTCTATTCCTTTATCTTTATTTTTTATTTTTTTATTTTACTATCTTCCTCGCTCCCTTTTTATTTAAACCCTATATAAGCCAACATCGTTTCTAATTCTTTTGGACGATCTCGGCGATAGGAAAAGTATTTATCAGGCAAGCAATGCGTACAATTATCACTGACACTAATATTATTAGTCAAAAACCCAGACTCGCTTAGCTGCTTAACTACCATTTTAGCTAAATCAATATATGTTTTATCACCCCTTCTTATAATTAACTCCAAGGGGAATTGACTAGCGACATCAGCTTTAACTTCAAAATGACAAGCTTTAATATGTGGGCCAATTTGTACTTCAATATCCTCTAGCTTGGACTGATAATTATTTTTAAAAGAAAAAATAGCTTCTGTAACTATACCGGCTAGAAGACCGCGCCAACCAGCATGAGCTAAAGCTATCACAGCTTGTTTCCTATCATAGAAATATATCGGCAAACAGTCAGCCACCGTCAAGCTCAGTATTTTATCCCTATCGCTAGTTATTAGAGCGTCACAGTCTGGAATAATTTGATCATCTAAGAGCCCATCAACACTAATGACTTTAGATCCATGAACTAAATTAGCTGAAACAATTACTCTATTATTTCCAAATAATTCTCTCAAATAGTTTCGCTGTTTTAGCCAATCTCCCTTCATTGAACCAGAAGATTTAATTGATAATCCAGAATTAATCTGATTGTCTTGCCAAATCAAATTCATAAGTTTAAGTAAATTATTATCTTTGATTAATAGAGTCTAAATATTTTTTTCAAAGTATTACAAGTTTATCTATACTTTGTTTCTAGTTTAACATACTTTAATCTCAGATTAAATTATAGCCTAAAATTTGCTGAAAAAGAGAATAAAAGCTATCATTAAGAAATACACCAAAAAAAAGGAAATCATGAGCACATTAACAGAAAAAAATTTAATTGGCATTATTGCCAATTCAAGCTCGCCAAAAAATCGCGAGCTCTTAGTTAGAGGGTTAGGACCACCAAAGAATGGTATATTTAATCCTCTAAAATTTACATATGGACATCTAAAAGGAGAAATAATTCCTCTAGATGTTCAGCCCAATGAAATCCTGCACAGTGCTGGATTTTTTCAAGCTAAGCAAGCCGCTTTTAGAGCGGTAGACTATTTGGTAGAGCAAGGAGCTAAAATTATTTGTTTCACAGCCTCCACTAAACGCCTACCAGGCAAAGAGGGGAAAGAGATAAAAAATCTCTACCCAGAACACATCTTTAGCCTTGGCGACAATGCTACTATAATTTCTTTTAAATTTATACTAGAGCACTTTTTAGCTGCTTTAGATAAAGAAGAAGATGAAATAGCTTGTGTTGGCGCAGGCTTTATTGGTAATGAAGCAATTAATAGCTTCCTTAATAACGGTTTTAAGAAGATTAATGTGGTGAGTAAATATCTTAATAATCTACCACCAATTGTTAAAATTGTTAATCTGGTTGAACAATTACCAAAAAATCTCAAACTTATGGCCTCTTGTTCCCATAAGTATAAACCAGACTTAAATAGCTTTAAAGATTTATTTGCAAAAAAAGCTACGATCATTGATGTGTCTGTGCCGCCAATGGTTAATCTCAAGCTATATAAGTCACTACCTCAAGAAGTCGAAAGACTAGATGCTGGAGACTTCTACTTAGATGGAATAGATTATGATTTTGATCCAAAGATTCTAGGTTTTCCTGAAAAGGCCTATTGGTATGGCTGCTTTACTGAAGCAGTCATACTAGCTCTAGCCCATAGTGATGGGCACGATCTCAGTCATTATAATTTCTTCGCTATTAACCAAAATAATCAAGAGCTAATTAATGGGTATTTAAAGAGGGAAAGACTCTGTATCCCTTTTATCAATTTTTTTGAACCAAAAAAAGAGATCAGAAAAATCTGCCTGTAAAAACAAGAGGGACTAAAAACCCCTCTTTTTAATTTACCAATCTAATGCTAAAATAGAATTATCAGTATTAAATTATTTAAAAATGATTGAACACTCTTTTACGATATTTTTTTCTCTTTTTAGCCTATTCTTCATCATCATCTTAGGTCTGATTGTAATTAGAAATGGTCGACAATTAATTAATAGGCTGTTCACACTGCTTAATCTAATTTTAATTATTTGGATTTTCGGCAGCCTAATGCTACTAACCGCTCAAAATGAAGTCCAAATAATTTTTTGGGATCTTTTTATTTATGCTGGTATTATTTTCTGGGCTGCTATTCAATATCATTTTAGCTTGGCTGTAACTCATTTTAATTTCAAACGTAAAATTGCTCTAAGCATTGCCTATCTGCTCTCATTCTTCTTCTTAATTATCAGTCGAACTGATTTTTTTGCTAGTGGCGTCTTCTATTATCGTTACGGCTCCCACACTCAAGCTAAACTAGGCCACCATCTCTTCATGATATTTTTTGCAATTTACGTCGCCCTATTCTTCTATATTCTCTTAAAGAAATATTACCAAGAAAAAAATAAGATTGAGAGATCAAAAACATTCTATTATATCCTTGGTTTCTCGGTCCTTAACTTTATTGGTGGCACTGCTTTTCTCCCTGCCTATTCGATTCCTATTTACCCTATTTTTCTAGCTTCACCCCTAATTTTTTCTCTAATCATTACCTACTCAATAGTCTATCTGGGGCTCATGAACATTAAACTAATCATGCGTCGCTATTCTGTCTACCTACTCTCTTTTGTCTCTCTGTTTATCCCTGCTTATTTAATCCTCTATTACATCTATCTTTTCTATTTTCAATATTTCTTCCCAATATTTATTGCCATCTATGTTTCCTCATTAATCTCATTTGATCCTCTAAAGAAAAAATACTACTACCTGGCGAATAAATATTTTTTTTCCTCCCTCTATGATACTAAAAACTTAATTTATAAATTAAATAATGACTTACGTTCTTCACTTGAAATAAAAAAAATTTTTCATTCAGTCACTAAAGTGCTAACACCAGCTTTTCATTTTAAGTCTATTGCGATTATAAAGTTTAATGATCGACAAAAAAAATGGTCCCTTTTATACAACGATAGTTTTCCTAAACTAGATTTAAAAATTAAACATATTAACAATAATGATATTAACAAAATTTTTTCTAATAATCAGCCAGTAAATTCAAAAACAATCCAAGAAAATAGTGAGGTAACTAGCATGTTTAAAAAACATTTAAAATCTTTAAGAATAGAACTGTTAATCCCAATTAGGATTAATAAAGATAAGCTAAATTATTTAATATTATTTGGACCTAAAGAATCAGGCGATCCTTATCATAAAAAAGATTTACAAATCTTAAAAATAGTCGCTAACGAAATTGGGATTGCTATCGAAAATGCCTTACTCTATCAAAGTGTTAAAAGGTTCAATATTAAACTACAAAAGGAAGTCGCAAGAGCAACAACTAAATTAGAAATCCAAAACAAAACTTTGGTTAAATTAGACGAAGTAAAAGATGAATTTATTAGTATTGTATCACATCAACTACGAACCCCTCTAACAGGGATTCGCTGGTTTACTGAAATTTTGATAAAGAATAAAGATAAGAATCTTAATCATAAACAAATTGAAATGCTCCAACACATTGGCGCTAGTAATATGAGCCTGATTAAACTTGTCAACGACCTACTCGATGTCTCACATATTGAAACAGGCCATAAATTTATAATTAATAAAAATAATTTTCTGGTAAATGAGCTAATTAATGAAGTTCTAAAAGAGAATATCTATTTAATAAAAAAGAAAAAATTAATGATTGATAACAAAATAAAAAAAGATTTAGTCATCTACGCTGATCGTGATAAGATAAAACAAGTTTGGCAGAATTTAATTTCTAACGCTACTAAATATACTGATGATCAAAAAACTATCCAAATCTATTCCAGAGTTAACAACAAAAATCAGATAGTCTTCTACCTTAAGGATGAAGGTGTGGGCATACCTCAAAAAGAACAAGCCAAACTATTTAATAAGTTCTTTAGGGCTAATAATGCTTCTTTAAAACATGCTGAAGGCACTGGCCTGGGTTTACATATTGCTAGAGAATTAATTAGAGCTCACCAGGGAGAGATGTTTTTTAAATCTAAAGAGAATAGAGGCTCTAGTTTCTATTTCTCCCTGCCGATTATTAAAAAATAAATTTTAAAATAATTAAACAAATAAAAAATATGTTTAAAAAAATATTAATTGTCGAAGATGATGTTAATTTAGCTAAAGCCCTAAGTATTAGCTTAGCAGAAGAAGGCTTTAAAGTATCAATCGCTTATGACGGCTTAGAAGGTTTAAGCCTAGCTGAAAAGCACCAGCCAGCGTTAATCCTTTGCGACATCAACATGCCTAAGATGGATGGATTAACTATGTTAGCTGAGTTACGTAAGAACGATTGGGCAAAAAATATTGAAGTAATAATGCTCACTAATTATAGTGACCAACAGAATATCTCTCAGGCTTTAAAGCACAAAGCTTTTAATTATCTAGTTAAAAGTGATTGGAATCTAGAACAGATTGTTGAACAAGTGAAAAAGAAATTAGTAATTTAATCTATCTTTTTAAGTGCATAATTACTGATCCCTTCTTCAGCGCTATGATTAATTAAAACTTTACTGAACTATTTTTTAGACTAATGTGAAATAAGCTACTTTATTAGATCTAGAATTCCAAAATTTAAAAAATTTAATTTTCTTATCCACAAATATATTTTGTGATATTCAAAAACAATTATTCATGATTAACTATCTCAATCTTCTCAAGCAAACCATCCTTTAGCCAAATAATCCGATCAACATATTGACGATTCTCTGGTTCATGAGTAACTAAAACAATCGTTTGTCCTAATTCTTTATTTAATTTCCTAAAAAGAGATAGGACCTCTTTAGAAGTTGCTGTATCTAAATTTGCTGTTGGCTCATCAGCAAATAGAATTTTAGGACTATTAATTAAAGCTCGGGCAATAGCCACTCGTTGTTGCTCACCCCCAGATAATTCATTCGGACGATGATTAGCTCTCTCACTTAATCCAACCTTCGCCAACATTTCCCGCGCCTTATCTTTATTATTCTGATAATAGCCATTTAAAGCAAAGGCTGGCAATAACACGTTTTCTAAAGCATTTAACTCAAAAATTAAAGCATATTCTTGAAAAATATAACCCAGACGTTGCAAGCGAAAAGTAGTTTTCTCTTGATCACTTAAATTTGCAGTGTCAACCTCATCAACTATTAATTCTCCAGCAGTTGGCGTATCTAATAAGGCTAATTGATGGAGCAAGGTAGACTTACCACTACCACTTTTTCCCATAATAGCAAGAAACTCTCCTGAACTGATATTAAAATCAACTCCTTTAAGAGCAAAGGTTGGTGTTTTTCCAGTATATGTTTTTTGTAAATTTTTGGCACTAATATCAATCTTCATAGATTTAAAGTTATCTTTAGGCTCCCCATATGGCCTTGAGAATATTCTCTTTAACCACCCGCCAAGCTGGTACAAAACCAGCTACTAAAGCCGCCACTAAAAGACTAAATATGCTATTAACTACTTGAATTTTTTTTACGCTTAAAGAGACGTCGCCAATAGCTAAACTAAGTGGATTTTTTATAAAATATGGCTCCACAAAAAAGAACATTATAATTGAACCCAGAATAATCCCAGACACAACATAAAAAAAGGCTTGAATTACATAAGAGCCAATAATTACCTTCTCTTTAATACCAATTGCTTTTAAAATACCAATCTGTCTCCTCTTGTTAATGGTATTTACATAAACTAACATAAAAATAGTCACTGCCGCTACGACCAGGCCAACAGCACCAATTAATATGCCAATTAGATCGAAACTCTTAGGTACCGCATTCATCGCACTACTATACTCTACCCACTTTCTCACTTTCAGTTTAGGCGCTATTACTTGGATCTCTTCAATTAACTTGTTTTCGTCTATATTTTTATCTAACTTAATCAAAATTTGTGAAGCTCGATCATCGCCTAGGTGTAAAACAGACTGAGCTTCTTTTTTGGTGATATAAGCATTTTGATCAACAAACATGGATTTAGCTTTAAAGATGCCAACAAGATTATACTGCTTACTAATCCCATTGCCATAACTCACAGTGATTTTTTCACCAATTTGAACCCCGCCTAAACTATCCACTTCTTCACCAATACCATGACCACCAGCAATATCTGCCCCTAAAATAATATCATTTATGCCTAAACCCTGTAAATAATTACCCTCAATAATATGACTATGAATTCCAGTAAGTTCTGGTTCTTCTTCTGGATTTATTCCGATAACTGGCCATGATCCATACTTATATTGTCCATCTTTATTCTTATCATAAGCAAAAGTTGCGAGAAGATTATAGTGCACCACTGTAGACAAGACCCCTGGAATAGTTTCAATTCTCTGTCTTAATTCAGTAGTATTAATGATAAAATTCTCCCTACTCGGTTCTTCCTGAGGACTAATAACAATATTGCCGGTCGCGTTATCTATTACTTGACTATCAAGAGTAGAAGTAACTCCATTTAAAAGAGCGCTAATAAAAATTAAATTTACAAAAGCTAAAGAAAGGATAAAAATCATTAAAATAATAATGTTTTTATGACCATTAATAATTGATTTATAGCCTAGATAAAATGCTAGTTTAAAATCTTTTTTCATCATAGAATAAACAAAACTTTAAAAACGTCAAGCGCAAATTCAAAATTATTTACAATTAGAAATTATAAATATCTTTGAAAGAATAAGACATCCAAACAGCCTTAGATCCCAGACGTCATTAGGCCCCCCTAAATTCCATTATTAATATAAGATGCCGTGCTCCAAAAACAATCAGCCAAATTTCATCTATAACCTGTGTACCAAACACCCAATAACTTAGTAAAAAATATATTAAGAAAAAAATAGAATATGTAAAACTTCCAACCATGCTATTAAAACTCGCAGACAGCTTGTTATGATTACCGCTTTTTAACATGGTTATTTGCAATATTATCCCAGCAATCATAACAATAAGGAATATGATAATTATGGCCAATATATAGAGAGTAATTGTTTTGCCACGGACCAGACGCCCAATATCGCCGAGCGAATCATTTGATCAAGTAGAGATTGTGGGCTAAATGCATCAGACATAACTTTAATTATTTACAAAAATCATAACTAGAGTAATTATCTCTTATCATCTTTTTCCATGCAGCCGTCTCGTTTTTATCACCAATATCATTCTTATGATAAACTAACAAAATTCTTATCTCCTTAATTTTTTTATTTAAAGCTAAAATACACCTATTGCCAGATGCTTTTTTAGAGCATTTGGTGCCAAATACACGAAACTCCATTTTAAATATCGCTAAATCATCAAAACAATTTATTTCTTCGACTATGTTAGTATCTAATATACTATCCAAATTCTCTAGCATTTTTATTATACCTTTAAATGTCGAATCCCAGTGAGTTTTATACTTTTTTCTAAAGTTTTTAATATAATGTTTTTGGGCAAACTCTTCAATTTTAACATTATATTTAATAGACATAGTCTGGGTCTTCTTGAATTATAAGTTCATAAGGAATGATTTCATCAGGAGAGCAGACCTTGTATGGTAATTGATTGTGGGTAAAATTGACTATCTCTCTAGTTTTCCTATCTTCCCATTTTTTAGCTATTTTATTGATTAAGACCACTTCTTCTTTTTTCAAATTCTTAAGTTCTATTTTTTTTGAAGCCTCGTTCTCACTTATAAGTATTACATCGCTTTTCTTGTTATCCCTATCTATTCTTCCCTCATCTTCTAACTCATCAAGAGCTCTAAAATATAGATCTGGAACTGGACCATATTTAATTCTTCTATACTGCATACCACTCATGCTCTCCATGTTTTCATAAAACCAAGAAAAATCTGCTAGATAAAGTAACTTAGCTAATTTAGTTTTAGGAACCTTTCCGTCGGTCTTAGCGCTAAAATATCTGAGAAATAATAAAATCATTTCTTTATATTTATCAAAATCTGGCACTATACCAGTTTCCATGTCTTTTAAGCTAATACCAAAAATACTAGCAATCTTTTGTGCTTCAGACAGAGACAATTCTTTCTTACCTTGTTCAACTAAAATATAAGATGGTCTAGACATCTCTAATTTTTCTGCTATTTCTTGCTGAGACATCCCTCTTTTTTCTCTTAGCTCTTTAATAAATTTGTTTAGTTTTTTATTCATATTTTTATTATTATATAAATACATTATACTTCAATAAAAAAATATTGTCAAATTATCTAACATTAGATAGTAAGGTATATTGACACATATTTTAAACCTGCTACAATATAGGTATAAAATAATTATTTTAAAAAAATCTAAAATAACTTGTCCATGGAACAACCAAGACAAGCCAGCGATTATGCTCTTTGCATTTTCGTAGCTTGTCTTTTTTTACTATTAAATAATTATATGAACAGACATCAAAAACTAGAAATCGTGTCTACTTCGATTTCACAACTAAAGGCTTCGGAATATAATCCGAAGAAAATGAGTAAAAAGCAAGAGGCTGATATTACTGAGAGTATTAAACGTCTTGGTTTAGTGGATCCCATTATTGCAAATGACTTCTCTGGTCGGGAAAATATTATAATAGGTGGACATCAGCGTTATAAAATAATGAAGAAATTGGGCTATAAGGAAATTCCTGTCGTCTTTGTTTCTTTTAATGAAAAACAAGAAAAAGAGCTGAACCTTAGACTTCACAAAAATCAAGCTGAGTTTGATTTAGACCTACTTCAGAATTTTGAGCATGAATTACTCTTAGACGTCGGTTTTGAAAGCCAAGAGATAGATGAAATATTTACCATGGATGATACGCCAGAAATATTTGATTTAGAAAAAGAGCTAAAGAAACTAGACATCGCATCAATTGATGTCAAAGAGGGCGACATCTATGAGTTAGGTGAATCAAGGCTAATGTGTGGTGATAGCACAAAAGAGCCTGATATTATTAAATTAATGAATGGTGAAAAAGCTAATCTTTGTTTAACGGACCCGCCTTACATTTTGGATTATTTACGAGGGAGGCGACATAGCGGTCCAACTGATGGTTTTGGACAAAAAAAGAACCGTCGCTATATTGGCACTGATTCATTACCTGATAATTTTACCGAATTATGGATGGTAAATATAAATAAAATCCAACATGAGAACTTTAGTGTTATCGTTTATGAAAACTGGAAAAATATTCGCACCATTTGGAATGAAATGGATAAATATTGGAAAGTTAAAAATATGATAGTCTGGCACTTACCAAATAGATCACAAGGCTTTGCCTCCACCTATAAATTATTTTCTAAATACGATATTGCAATGGTCGGCACTAGTAAAGATGAAAAAAAATTAAACAAAGAGCCAGAGATTGAAATATTTCAAAATGAATATGAAAGTTCTCTCTATGCTATTAGTGGTAAACCACAATGGGAAGGCTATGAGAAAAGGCAAAAAAATAAAACCGACTGACTTTATTGAATACAAAGCGTCTGATGAAAAAAGCTCTGGCCGAGGAATTATCTTTGGGACAAAGCCAATAGAAATATTAATTCCTTATATCAAAGTCCTGACTAAGCAGAGAGAGTTAATCATTGAGCCTTTTGGTGGCAGTGGTTCAACTCTAATAGCAGCTACAAAAATGAATAGACGTCGTTATCTTATGGAAAAATGCCCTACATATGCTCAAGTGATATTAAAACGTTGGGAAAATCTAACAGGACTAAAGCCAAAGAAGATTAACTAGATTAAATATGAGTCTTAATCAAGGAGATGTAAAAAAGAAGATTATAGCTAAATTACAAGGCAACCCTATCATCGGCCACGCTTGCAAAAACGCAGGCGTGGCTAGATCTACTTTCTATCGCTTTAGAGAAGAAGATAAAGATTTTAATAAAGCAGTTAGAAGGGCCCAAAGAATTGGTAGGGCTGTTACCTGTGATGCTGCTGAATCAAGAATCCTTAATCTTATAAATAGTGATAGTGATGAAACCTCTCTTAAAGCGGCGAAAATTATACTGAATACTTATAATCATCGTTATCAAAACAATAATGTCGGTATCAATTACCAAAAAGCCCCGTAAATACGGGGATTATGGGTCTATCCGATACTAAATTGTCTTGGCGGGGTGTTAGGGACGCTATTCGAACTTTTTTGGTAGATTATTGCTAATATTAATTAAATTTTAAAATAATTTTTTAGATGTTAACCGTTTAAATTTAAGCCATTTTCGTTTTTTCTTTTTTTAGATCTTTTTTAAAAAATAAATGCCCCATATATTTAAAAATGGCCAAATAAGCTGATAATCCGTAAAGTAAATAATTTAATATACTGCCAAAAATAACAAAGAAAATAGTATTCACAAACTTATCTTTAATTGCTTCTGGATTATTTTTTATGATATAAAAATAAACGACCAATTTGAACTGTACCCCGTTTAGTAGACACGGGTAAAAAGACTAAGCAATCGCTAAAA
>CAYURA010000014.1:0-18309 GCA_964446775.1 uncultured Gammaproteobacteria bacterium
AGGACATCAGGTTTTCATCCTGGTAACAGGGGTTCGATTCCCCTAGGGACTACATTTATAGAGACAGGCTTAAAGGCCTGTTTTTTTATTGGGATTTTAGAGGTTTCTATAAAACACCCTAAAAAGTCCAGTAAAACTGGGCTTCCTTTGTGTTAGAGAAATTAAGAGATAGGATAAATTCTAGAAAATTAATACTGTTTAATTGGTGCCGACTCTAATGTAACGCTATTATCTAAATTTAAATGACAGATGAAATTATATTCGGTGGTTACTGATTTAAAATCATCGCAACAACCAATTGCTTCACACATACACTTAGTTCTTTGTTTAAATGTAAAATTTATTGTCTTATCATCGATTATATTTTTTTCTTTAAAGTCATATCCATTTATTAACTTATTTTGCTTATTAATTTGGCTGTAACAATCTTTTATGAATTGATTTTGTTCTTTTGAAGTAAAAATGTTTTCTCCAATAATTGAGCTGTATCCAGAGCCAGAAACATTGCCAATAATTTTACCATCACTCACATCGTAGTAAACTGGTAATTTATACCTAGCCACCTCACCTGCTGGTGTTGTTAGCACTACCTTATAACGATTTTCTTCATTAAATATCTGCCATATCTCGGTCACAATTTTTCTTTTTATACTAGTACCTCCGTATTGATCAGCTCTCTCCTGCACCTTATCAACAACCAATAATTGCTCGGCTGAAAGGTTGTTCATGTCCAGTTTAATGCCTGGCACTGACTGTGCTAAACGCATCATAGGCGAAATGTTATTATTATTACTCTCATCTATATTTAATTCATCATCTGGTGCTGGCTCATCTAAGTGCATAACAGGTGAAACATTGTTGCTGTTATTAAGATAGTTTTTTAACAAAAAGAAAAACGAAGTACAAATAATAATTATTATTATCAATAATAATATAGTCTTTTTCATAAATTTTTTTATATTTTAATACATTCTATATATTTCAATTTTATCATACTTTATAGGTTTAGCGGTAAAAGTCACTAAAATCAAAAAAATAGTCATATTATAAATGACTTATCAAAAACCCTAAATTTTAGAAAAAATTTAGAGAGGTACTTTATAATTAGTGAGTCGGATGGGTGGTAATCGGGGGTGGTCGAAATCGGTGGGGATACCCATCACTTTCCCTCATATCGCCGCCAAAGTGGTGACTAAATGGTGTCTAAAAAGTGATGATATATAATTAATCCTAGTTACAAATAATAACAGATAATAATGCTAAAACCCTTTTCCTATTGGCTTAAATCACACTTAAGCCCGTATTCATTAACTATGCTAAAATTAGCTCAATCAGGTTTTCATCCTGGTAACAGGAGTTCGATTCCCCTAGGGACTACTATTAGAGAACTAGCACTGGCTATTTTTTTTGTTTTGTAAAATTAGTGAAATTTTAGGTGTTCGATTTCCTGTAAAATAAAAAGTTGGTTTTTTTGTAAAAATCACACTCTGTAATTTACGTTTTTCTTGATAAGCCGCATTTTTATAAGAATTAGCGAGGCCAAAAATAACTTTACAAACTTTGCCTATTTCTTTACTTATACTCTTCAATCTCATGCATAATCCGTTTAAAATTTTAGCAAATTTGACTATTAAGAACTGTTTTTAATGCAGGCTCATTGAGTAGACTAAATTTTAGTATTTCTATTTTTCTCTTACAATCATTATTTTTGTTGCTCTAAGTATCAAAAAGGGCTAGAATAAAAACATATCCATCTCATATATGAAAAAGATTAAAATAGGTTTAGCTTTAGGAAGTGGTGGACCACGAGGGTTTGCTCATATTGGCGTCTTACAAGCTTTAGAGGAGAGCGGCATTAAAATTGACATGATTAGTGGTTCTTCTATTGGTTCAGTGGTGGCAGCTCATTACTCTTTACATGGCAGTATAAAAGATTTGGGGCAGGGCATGTTAGCACAAGCTGAAATTAATTTTTTTAAGCTATTTAATTTAAAAATAAATAAAGGCTTAGTTAATCAAAAAAAAATTGCTGAGGCCTTGTCAAAAATTATTGGGTCCGCCCAATTTAAAGACACTAAAATACCTCTTTATGTTAATGCTACTAATTTAGATAATGGTAAAAATAAAATTTTCCATAGTGGCAGTATTTTAAATGCGGTACAGGCTAGTTGTTCCATGCCTTTCATTTTTGAGCCGTTTAAGTATAATAGCCAGCTATTTACCGATGGGGCGATTAGTGACCCAGTGCCGGTAGATATTCTGCGTAAATCGGGGGCTGATTTTATAATTGCTGTTAATTTATATAATTCACATGAATTTAAAAAACAAGAATTAAATGCTGTTTCTACTTTAGTTAAATCATGGGGCATTTTGATTAACAATTTAGCGACGGAGAAGTCAAAGTCAGCTGACTATGTAATTAATATCAATTTATCTAAGCAAGTAAAAGCCCCTGGGTTGAAGTACCTTTTCTCTAAAGCTGATTATTTAGAAGCTATAGAGTTGGGTCATAAAGAAACGAAAAAAGCGATAAAAATTATTAAAAAAGTAACTAATAAAAATAATGCTAAACAAAAATAAAAAAATAAGAATCGCTATTGTTTCAAAATTATGGGAAGAAACAAGCCCTAAATCACGTGGAGGCACTGGGTCTTCAATTGGTTTATTAGTTGATGAACTAGTAGCCAGGGGACATCAGGTTACTCTATTTGCCACAGCAAATTCTAGAACTAAAGCCCAAAAAATGATTTCTGTTAGAGGTTCACATTATCAAGGAGATTATTCGGAGACGCACGAATATGAAAATATTGCTAATGCTTTTAGGAGCGCAGATAGCTTTGATATTATTCATTGTGCAGTTGAGCAAAAAAGTGTTTTTTTTGGTGATTTAGTTGACACACCTTCATTGCATTCTATTCGCTATGGTGAATTTTTCGATCATGAGCTTAAACTATTAAAAAATTATAAAAATTTGAATTATGTTACTAACTCAATAGCATTGAAGAAAAAATTACCTTTTCTAAACTGGCAGGGAGTAGTTCATAATGGTTTAAATTTAGATGATTTTACCAGACAAGAAAAAGCAGGTGATTATCTCTTATATTTGGACCGCCTGAGTCCACAGAAAGGAATTGATTTAGCTATACAGGCGGCAATAAAAACAAAAAAGAAACTTATTATTGCTGGTAGAATTTCTACAACCGATGCTGAGTTTTTAGAAAAGAAGGTTTATCCATTTATTGATAATAAATTAATTGAATATCAAGGTGAAGTTTTGGGAGAAAAAAAGAAAAAACTAATTGCTGGAGCATACTGCTTACTCCATCCCAATTCTATTTTTGAAGCTTGTAGTAATACAATTTTAGAGAGTTTAGCTTCAAATATTCCTGTCATTGCTTTTGATCGCGGCTCAAATAGTGAATTAATCAGGAACGCTGAGACTGGATTTATTGTTAATAATCTATCTGAGATGATTAATTCCATTAAAAAAATTCATAAAATAGATCGGAGTGCATGTAGCCTATCATTGCAAAAAACATTTTCTATAGGAATAATGACTGATAGCTATGAAGATATATATTATTCTTTAATTAATAAAAATAAATAAGATTAATGCGCTATAAATTCTATACAACTTCAGTTAAGGCTTGGGATGGCATACTAAATGATTTGATTCAAGCAAAAAAAACAATTTATATTGAGATGTATATTTTTTTAGAAGATACGTTTCAGACCCATAATTTTTTCAATATACTAGAAAGAAAAGCAAAGACTGGCTTAAACGTTGTAGTAATTGTTGATGCTTATGGCAGTAATGCAATCTTATCCAGTTCCGTGGATAGGCTGAGGAAGGCTGGGGTAGAATTTATTTTTTTCTCTCATTGGTTTAAGAGGATGCATCGTAAATTAATTATTATTGATGAAGAAATTGCTTTTCTCGGGGGAGTTAATATTTATAAAAAAATTAGTAATTGGCAAGACTTACATATTAGGCTGGTCGGAAAAATTGTGAAGCCATTATTAAAATCATTTGCTAAAAGCTATGAGCAGTGTGGCGGTAAGGACAAAGAGGTGTTCAATTTTAATAGTGCACCGATAGCAAAAAAAATAAAATCATGGGTTATAGATTCATGGGAAGAAACTGACAAACAATCTTCTTTTAAAAATTATTATCAAAAGAAGATAGTAGAGGCTAAGATTTCTGTTGAGATATTAACACCATACCTATTACCTCCGCGCTGGCTTTTAGCTGTTTTAGACAATGCTGCTAAACGTGGTGTTTCAGTTTCAATTATTGTACCTCAAAGCACAGATTTCAGAATATTAGACAGAATTAATTATATTAATGCTTGTCGCTTAAATTCAGTCGGCGTCAAATTTTATTTTACTAAGAAAATGAATCATGGTAAAGCTATGATTATTGATAGCCTAGAAGCAGTAATCGGTTCGCAAAATCTAGATATTTTATCTTTTAAGTATAATTTAGAGATTGGGGTATTTTTTACACAAAAAAAAGAGGTTGATTTTTTGTCTCATATTTTTGATCAATGGCGTAAAGAGTCTATAAGAATTGAATTAGACTATAAAAAACTTAATTTATCTGATCGGTTTTTAGCTTTCATTTTAAGGCGTTTTATAAAATTTTTTTAAAGTCTATTTAATCTCATAAATCCCTCATGAGCAATTCTATTTAGCTTGTTTTTTGTTGTGAAGGTGTGTATAATATAGTCTACTTTTAATAATTAATTTTGCCAACATGTTTGAAAATAATATAAAGATTAAGGGCGCAAGAACGCATAATTTAAAGAATATTAATCTTGAGATTCCTCGAAATAAATTAATTGTTATTACAGGTCTGTCAGGCTCTGGTAAGTCTTCTTTAGCTTTTGACACAATCTACGCAGAAGGGCAGCGTCGTTATGTTGAGTCTTTATCAGCTTATGCTCGTCAGTTTGTTGGCTTGATGGATAAGCCTGATTTTGACTTAATTGAAGGACTATCACCAGCCATCGCCATTGATCAAAGGACAGTGGGCAATAATCCTCGCTCGACAGTAGGCACTGTGACTGAAGTTTATGATTATTTACGGTTGCTTTTTGCTAGAGCCGCTTGGCCATATTGTCCCCATTGCAAAAAAAGATTGAAGAAAATTAATAAGAACACTGAAACTAATGATAAAAAAGGAAATCCTATGTCTTATGAATATACATGTAATACTTGTAGTTATGGCTTGGGTAAAATAGGGCCAAGAAATTTCTCTTTTAATTCAAATTATGGGGCTTGTGCACATTGTAATGGCTTAGGTTATCGCACCGAAATAGATCCTGAGTTAGTATTTAATTTAAATCTTAGTTTAGAGCAAGGAGCGATTAAACCACTAACCCATGCTAACTTAAATTCTAAAAGTAATTTCTTCATTAAACTAGCTTCATTGGGACAGCGTTTTGGGTTTAAATTAAATGAACCAATGTTAAGGTTTAGTGCCGCTCAAAAATCAGCAATATTAAATGGCGATAAACTGTGGTTAGGTCTTAGTGCCGACCTTATGACCAGGTATGAAGAAACAAAATCTAATTTTGTAAAACAGGAAATAGAAAAATGTATGCGTTTAGTGGTTTGTCCAGCCTGCCAAGGGACAAGGTTAAAATCTGAATATTTAGCTGTTAAAATTAAAGCTAAAAATATTAACGACTTGGCTGAGATGACTATTGATGATTTAGGCTCTTTACTTGAATCTTGGCTTAACTCTAAGCCCACTGATACTAGGCAATCGGTTGTCACTCCGATTTTAAAAGAAATAATTAAAAATCTTGAATTCTTAAACAGAACTGGTCTCAGTTATTTAACTTTAAGTCGCCCTGCTTCAAGTTTATCTGGTGGAGAAGCACAGAGAATTAGGTTAGCTGCTCAAGTAGGTTCGACTTTAAGCGGTGTCCTTTATATTTTAGACGAACCATCTATTGGTTTGCATCAGAGAGATAATAATAAATTGATAGAGATGTTAAAAGACTTAAGGGATAATGGCAACACCGTGATTGTAGTTGAACATGATGCTGCAATGATGAAAGCAGCTGATTATTTGATCGATGTTGGCCCAGGGGCTGGAGAACATGGAGGAGAAATAATATATTCAGGTATTCCTAGCAAGATAATAGAATGCAATAAATCACTTACAGGTGCATATCTTTCAGGCAAACGTTTTATTGCCAAAAAAAGTATCTATCGTGAGGGTAATAAATTAGAAATTTCTATTATTAGCGCAAGACATCATAATTTAAAGAATATTGATGTTCATATACCTTTGGCTAAATTGGTAGCTATAACTGGGGTTTCTGGTTCTGGAAAATCAACCATAATGTCAGATATTTTAGCTAATGCATTAAATAAAAAATTTTATCGAGCTAAGGCTGAAGTAGGTAAACATCAAGAAATAAGAGGATTGGAAAATATCGACAAGGTAATTGATATAAATCAGTCCGCTATTGGTCGCACACCACGCTCTAATCCAGCCACGTATACTGGCCTTTATACATATATTAGAGATATTTTTGCAGAGTTGCCAGAATCTAAATTAAAAAGATTAAGCCCAGGCCATTTTTCTTTTAATGTATCGGGTGGACGTTGTGAGCGCTGTACAGGAGATGGCGTAATTAAGGTAGAGATGCAATTTTTAAATGATGTGTACCTTACCTGTGAAGCTTGTCATGGTAAACGCTTCCAACAAAAAATTCTTGATATTAAATATAAGAATAAAAATATTTATGAAGTTTTAAATATGACCGTTAGTGAAGCTTTAATCTTTTTCCAGGATCATTCAGCAGTTTCTCAAAAATTGGCTACTTTAGAAGAAGTTGGCTTAGGTTACATTACCTTAGGGCAATCAGCAACAACCTTTTCTGGTGGTGAAGCACAGAGAATAAAATTAGCAACTGAATTATCGAGGCGGGCAACTGGAAGAACTTTATATATATTAGATGAACCAACTACTGGCCTTCATTTTGCTGATATTGATAAATTATTGAAAGTTTTAAATATGTTAGTTGATCAAGGTAATACGGTTTTAATTATTGAGCATAATCTTGATGTAATAAAAGCGGTTGATTGGATTATAGATATGGGTCCAGAAGGTGGGGATAAAGGAGGTAGAATAATTGTTTGCGGTACACCAGCGGCGGTTGCTAAAAATAAAAATAGTGTTACGGGACGCTATTTAAAGGAATATTTAAAAAATGATTAATTTTATTTTAGGTAAAATTATTGAAATAGACGTTCTAATTTAATCTCTTTGTTGTGTGTATCGAGCGTTGCGTAAGTAGCGGGATAGAATACTCCACCCAAGGTCCCTGGGTTAGCGATGATTAGATCAACTTCTTTCTCTAACCAGGCTTTATGACTATGACCATAAAAAATAAAATCAAGTTTTAAACCTTTTTCTTCTACATTACTTTTAAATTCTGGCTCATGAATTAAGGCAATCTCTAGCCCATCTATATTTAGGTTAGCATATCTTCCTAAATAGCGAATATTTGGATATCTTTTAATAGACTCTATCTCATATATTTCAGCATTACCGGCTATAAGATATATTTCTTCAAAAAAACTATTTCCTAGATATTTGAGTGTCTTGTCATTACATAAATCACCGCAGAAAAGCAGGGTTTTTATTCCCTGCTTTTTTATTTTTTGATTTAATATGTCCCAATTAGCTAAATTATCATGTAAGTCTGCAGCAATAGCAATAAGCATACTATTTATCTTTATGAATTTTTATATCGTAAGTTATTTGTTCTAGTTTTCTTAAATGTCCTCGAGCTTGATCATATTTAGTGCGCAAATAGCCAGTGAGATCAAAATCTAGTAGCTCCATCATAATTTCTTCGGCCTGATCTTTTAGAGTGCTAGCGCTTTCATAATCTCCCTTAGCTGCTCGGTTGGTAGCCAGCCTTACCATTTCACCAATTAGATCACAAAGTCCGCCAATATAGCTATCATGGCCAATTTCGAAACCTTTAATTTTATCGATTTTTTTTCCGATGATTATGAAAGATAGAGTTTTAGCTTCGACATATTCTTCTATAGCTGCTTGGTAGGCGCCCTCTTCTTTTAGTCTTTCATAAGTAAAATTTCGCTCCATGTCTTTTAAGGTTATTTCTATTAACTTAAAATTTTCTTTAGCTAATATTTCATTGTTTCGATGTAGGGCAAAAATAGTTTTTTTTGATAAAAATAAAACCTCATTAGCACGACTAATAATTTTTCTTCGTGATATTCCTTTTACCTGATAGTCAGTTTTTAATTTTTTTATAAATATTTTGTTAATCATAAGTCAATATTAAAATTATATTACTCTAAATACTTCTTCAAGACTAGTTTCTCCTGCTAATGCTTTTAAAATAGCATCTTGAGCTATTGTGACAGTTCCTTCTTTAATAGCTTCAAGTTCAATATCATGATCATTGGAATCAGAGCTCTGAATAAGCTTCGAGATTTTTGGATTAGAGTTAATTGTTTCATAGAAACCAATCCTCCCTTTGTAGCCTAATTGCCTACATTGTTCACATCCAGCTCCACGGTAGAACTCTAATTTATCAGGTATTTTTATTTCTGGATTATTTATGCTCGCAATAATCTCTTGGGCTCTTTTTAAGTAAAGAGGGCTAGGCTCATCTAATACTTTGCAATGAGAACAAATTCTTCTACCTAACCTTTGGCCAATTGAAGACTCTAAGGCATTAGCTAAGGCTGATTTGTCTACTCCTAAACCAGCAAAGCGAGATATTGCTCCTGCAGCACTGTTGGCATGAATAGTTGAAAGCACTAAGTGTCCTGTCATGGCCGCTTCAATTGCTACTTTAGCAGTTTCAGCATCCCTTATTTCGCCAATCATCATGATGTTTGGATTTTGGCGTAATAATGATCGCATGGCAGCGACAAAAGTATAACCACTATTAGTATCGATTTGAGTTTGCATTATTCCAGGAAGTTGATATTCTATTGGATCCTCAATGGTAATAATCTTAACATCAGAATGATTTAGTTTATTTAAAATAGCATAAAGAGTGGTGGTCTTACCGGATCCAGTTGGGCCAGTGGTGATAATAATGCCCTTCGTTTTTGTCATGGCTTTTTGTAATTTGTCTTTAGCAACTGAGGTAATTCCTAATTTTGTTAAATCTAAGTCAGCAGCAGAGCTAGTTAAAAGTCTGATTACTATAGTTTCGCCGTAACCGCCAGCAATAATTGACAGGCGACAATCAATTTTATGTTCAGGTAAGTAAATACTAAAGCGACCATCTAAAGTTGCTCGTTTAACATTAGTTGCAAAACCGGCAAGGATTTTTATTTCAGATAGAATTGGCAAGTAGCTCGTTTTAGGTAATTCCAAAATATCGTGCATTACCCCATCAATACGGAAACGTATTTTAACGTTATTTTCAGTTGGTTCAATATGAAGATCTCCCGCTTCACTAGCTACAGCCATGCCCATGATTAGTTGAATTAGATCTTTGGAGGGAATATTACTTAAATTCAAAGTTTGCCCAATATTTTTTGTTAATGCCTTAGCTTTTTCGAAAGAGTCAGCTTTAATTTTAATTCCTCGGCCCATTGTTTGAGAAATTACGATATCATATAATTCATCCACGTAATCAAAATTACCAACAACCCGATAGACCTCTTCAAGAGAACTTAAGCCATCTAAACATTTTAAAACACCATCTTGAAGCATAGTAATCATCCCATTTTCAATCGCTTGTTGTAGTATTTTAAAGGCTGGCGCTTTATCTGCGGTTAATTGCTTCAGATTATCATCCATGGTAAAAATCTCATATATACCTAAGCGACCCTTATACCCGATGCCATTACAATGTGGGCAGCCTTCTCCAGCTTTATACATTTTAGGCAGGCTAGTTGGAATATCTAAATTAGCACGAGGTGAAATAACTGATAGAATTTTATTTACCATTTCTTTTTCTTCTTCACTAAGAATATGTTCGATGCGACATTTTTCGCAAAGTTTACGGACTAGGCGTTGGCCAATAACTGCATTAATAGCAGGAACTAAAAAATATGGCTTAACACCAATGTCAATTAATCTAGGAATAACTCCAGAGGCATCATTGGTATGCAAAGTGCTAAGTACTAGGTGTCCCGTAAGTGAGGCTTGAATGGATATTTCAGCAGTTTCTAAATCACGAATTTCGCCAACCATGATAATATTTGGATCTTGCCTTAGAATCGAGCGCAAACCGTCAGAAAAATTATAGCCCTTACTATCGTTCACTTGGCTTTGATTAATGCCTTCAAGTTGATATTCAATTGGATCTTCGAGTGTTACTATTTTTGTTCCAGGCTGGTTTAATTGTAACAAAATGGCATAAAGAGTGGTGGTCTTACCTGAGCCTGTAGGGCCAGTAGTTAAAATTAGTCCGTTTGGTTTTTTCATCTCTTTTTTTAATTTTTCAAGAATTTCTGGCCTAATCCCAAGCGTTTTAAAGTCTAGGGCTACTGCTTTAGAGTCTAAAAGTCTCATTACCACACTTTCACCGTAGGCGGTGGGCAGAAAAGATGAGCGCACATCAATTTTTGAATCTTTTAAGAAGATAGTATAGCGACCATCTTGAGGTTTGTTATTAACATTAATTTTTACCTTAGCTAATATTTTCATTCTAGTAACCACTTTTCTCCATTTATCTCGATTGATTGTTGCTGCTTCTTGTAAAACTCCATCAATTCGTAGTCTAACTGCGACCCCTTGCTCTTCAGCCTCAATGTGGATATCACTAGCTCCAACCTTCATTGCTGTTGCTAAAATTAAAGTGACGATGTCACTTATGTTTACTTCGTTTATTTTATCATTTAAATTTTTATAACTAGAAATATCTTCTTTAAACTTATCTAGGTTTTTTTCATTGATTTCAACCCCTGAATCATGTTTCTTTATTTTCGGAATGGCCTTATATACCTCTAAGGCATGCTCAAAACTATTTTCTGAAATTAAATATAATTTGCCATCAGAATAGTACTCATTATTGAGCCTTTTAATTTCTGAAGCTATCCCTGGAGTTGGGTTTAAACAGCCGACACGTATATTTATACCGTCATAAAAAAAACAAATAGCTTTTAATTCAATTGCTCTTTCTTCGGGCATTAGAGCAACAGCTTCTGGACTAATAGGAAAGCTCGATAAATTTATATAAGGCAAAGACAGAGAGTTGGCATATCTCTCAGTTTGTTTTTCCATCTCTTTCAATTTTATTTCTGCTTGTTTTGTCAAAAATTTTCCCTGTACTGAATTTCCGTTTTTAGATGGATTTGATTTTATTAGACTTTCTATTGAAGGAAGATCACTCATAGACATTTAGTAAATCGCGACCAAAACGTTAAAATTTAAACGTTGGTCGCGAATTAAGGATCTTTATAGACTATTTTTTAGTAAAAATTCTTTCTATTTTACTTTTCCCTTTTTTATCCTGGAGGTGAAGATATAAGCTAGTCCAAGCACTAATTTGGAAGGTATTTAGCCAAGAGGCAACAACCAGCATTGTGCCTATTGAAAAAAGTAGGCTTAGAATTGTTAGAGCTGGTGAGTAGAATTGTATGCCGATAAAAAGCATTGGCATGAATAAAATAGCAATAATAAATAGAGTTATTATACTAACAATAAAATTGATAATGAATAGAATTAAAGCCATTTCTAAGCTGACCAACCAATTGTCTTTAAACATTTTAAAACCTTTTTGTATAGAAGATACAAGAGATCTATTTTCTAAAACTCTGGCAGCAATAGCGTATTTAATTAATAACGCGATAGATAGAGCGATTGGAACAAAAATAATAAAGAGCAAGGTATAAGAGATGCCCAGTGCAAGGGTGTCTGTTAAAATTAGGAATACTAGGGGGATGCTAATTAGATAAAGAGATAAAGTAATAACAAAGGCGTTTAGGAAGTTTAAAGCCAATACTCTCCAAAAGTGTTTTCTTGCTGAGATTAAACCATCGTTGATGTTTAAGTTTTCTTTCTTCTTTCTACTTAAAAGTATTTTTGCACTATGACTAATAATAGCTGATTGAGATAGAATTGCCAGATATGCCATGATGGCAGCAAGCGCTAAAGATAAGAGGAGGATACTGATAACTGCTAATAAAGCTGAGCTATTCTCGGTCGCTAAATTTGCGAAACCTTGATAGAATTCAGCGCTGAGTAAAATTTGCAAGATAACGTTGCCATCACTTAAAAAATTTCCACCAGGGCCCGCAGTAGCGCTTTGACTAATTAGTTGATATTCCCCACCAATAGAGAGTAGCGAAGCGAAGATGCCAAAAAACCAAAGGTGTTTGTATTTCTTAGTAATATTCCAAGCTTGTTTAATAAAGAATCGATAAGAAAACATAAAATTATTTTAATTTTAGATAATATAATTAATTAATAGTTAATTAATAATTTTAGATTGAAAAAATTATTTAAGTCTGTTAGTATTATAACATATTTTATAAATTATTACCAAGTAACATGGCAATCTTTAAAAGTAGTAAAATTGAAAAAAATATAATATTAAGTCGGGGTGTTGAAAATTTATATCCCAATTATCAAGAATTAGAGAAAAAGCTAAATTCGGGGAAAATTTTGCGTGTTTATTGTGGTTTTGATCCTAGCGCAAAATCATTGCATATTGGCAATGCAATTGCCTTATTGAAATTAAGACAATTCCAACAAGCTGGTCATAAAGTTATTTTTTTAATTGGTTCTTTTACTGGGATGATTGGCGATCCTAGCGACAAGATGGCTACGAGAAAGCAATTGAGCCGTGAAGACGTATTATTAAACGCTAGTAATTTTCAATCTCAAGCTAAGGCCTATCTTGATTTTGAGGGTGATAATCCTGCTGAACTTCGCTTTAATCATGAATGGCTAGATAATCTTACTTTTCGTGACTTAATTTCTCTTGGTTCTAATTTTACTGTTCAGATGATGATTCAGAGAGATATGTTTCAGAGAAGAATTGCTGAGGAAAAGCCAGTATTTTTACATGAGTTTTTTTATCCACTAGCTCAAGCCTATGATAGTGTAAAACTGGATATCGATATTGAAGTTGGCGGGAATGATCAGATGTTTAATATGATGTGCGGCCGTGATTTAGTCAAAGCTTTAAATAATAAAGAAAAAGGAGTCATCACCATGAAGCTGTTAACCGACAGTGAGGGGAAGAAAATGGGCAAGAGTGAAGGAAATATCGTGATGCTTGACGAAGATAATCGTAACATGTTTGCTAAAATAATGTCTTGGCCTGATGAGGTGCTACCGTCTGCTTTTGAACTCTGCACATTCCTAACAGAGGAGGAAATCAAAAGAATTAGAAAAGAGAATGACAATCCTAGAGATATTAAGATGAGGCTGGCTTGGGAGGTTACAAAAATAAATCATAATGAAATAGATGCAAATGAAGCTCAAGCATACTTTGTTAAAACTGTACAAAATAAAGAGATTCCTAATGAGATTGATAGCTTTATAATTGTTTCAGGTAAATATAAGTTGATAGATCTATTATTGTTAACGGGCATTTGTAAAAGCAAGGGGGAGGCTAGGCGCTTGATTGTGCAAAATGCCATTAAAATAGGCTTTGATAATAATTTAGAGATACAAACTGATGTGACTCTCGAGGTAGAAGCTCTTAATGATTTGATTATTCAAAGGGGTAAAAGGCAGTTTATTAAGTTGTGTGTAAAATAAATATGTATTGGCAAGAATTAAAAAATAAATTAGCAAGCCAATGTGGAGTCGAAGCCTCTGATTTTGTTTATCCACCCCAGGCTGAATTAGGTGATTTGAGTTTGTCTTTATTTAATCAAGCCAAGATATTAAAGTTGAAAGCCCCAGAATTAGCTATAAAATTAAAAGATGTTTTAGAGAATAATCAAGATCTCAATAAAGACATAAAAGAAGTGCGTGCTCTAGGCCCTTACTTGAATATATTTTTAAATGAAGCAGAGTTAGCAAAAGAGACTATTAATGAAATTCAAAAGAAATCAATAGATTTTGGAAAATTTAGAATGAAGAGTAAGTGTAATCTAATGATTGAGTATTCTAACGGGAATACCCATAAAGAATATCATATTGGTCATTTACGTAATTTATTCTTTGGTGCTAGTTTGACTCGGTTACTATCATTTGTGGGTCATCGGGTTATTCCTGTCTCATATATAAATGATTTTGGTATTCATGTGGCTAAAACTCTATGGGCTTGGAAAAATAGCGATGAATTTAAAGAACAGCGAGAAAAAAAAGAACAAATTATTGATAAAGGGCGTTTTTTAGGGACTGTTTATTCAGTTTCTTCAAAAGAGCTGATGGCTAATCCTGAAGGGAAGGATCAAGTTAGCGTTATTATGAAAGAGATAGAAAATCGTAATGGAGAATATTATAAATTGTGGGAAGAAACTAGACGATGGAGTATTGATTACTTTGATAAGATATATAAAAATTTTAATATTCATTTTGATCATATTTTTTATGAAAGTGAGGTTATTCAGGAGGGCATTAAATTAGTTGATGATCTTTTAGAAAAAAAAGTATTAATAAAAAGTCAAGGTGCTATAGTAGCAGATTTGTCGCTCTATGGCCTTGGTGTTTTGCCGGTTATTAGGACCGACGGCACAGCCTTATATGCTGCTGCAGATTTAGCTTTGGCTGATGAAAAGTTCAAAAAATATGAAATAGACGAGTCCATTTATGTTGTTGATGTGAGACAATCTTTATATTTTAAACAATTAGCTAAAATATTTGATTTAGCTCAGAGTGATTACAAGATTAGTCATTTAACTTATGATTTTGTGACTTTAAAAAGTGGTATGATGGCTTCTCGGAGTGGTAATATTATTAGCTATGATGATATATTATCCGATGCTATTTTAAGAGCAAAAAAAGAAGTTAGCAGTAGACATGATGATTGGTCGGAGGAAAAAATTAAGCAAACAGCTGAGTCTCTGGCTAAATCAGCCTTAAGTTTTGAGATGTTGAAGGTTGGTCGCGAGAAGGTAATTGTGTTTGATGTTGAAGAAGCTTTGCGATTTGATGGTTATACGGCCGCCTATTTACAATATTCAGGTGCTCGTTTATCAAGTATTTTAAGAAAATCGAATGATGAAATAGCTCAAGTTGATTTTTCTTTATTAAATAAATTTAAAGAGAAGCAGATATTAATACAATTGCAAAAGTTTTCAGAATCAGTTTGTCAGGCGGCAGAAAAAAGAGATCCTTCCCTTATTGCACGTTATCTTTTCGAATTAGCTCAACTCTTTAATGATTATTATCATTCAGTATCAATTCTCAAAGAGGAGGAGTCTTTGAGAAAGGTTAGGCTGAGCTTGATTACTTCTATTCAGATAGTGTTAAAGAATGCTTTTCAGCTTTTAGGGCTAGATTATTTAGAGGAAATGTAAATAACTAAAATTAAATAGATAGGAATATGAAAAAAGAAATTAATCAAAATCTAGATAAAATCGTATCACTTTGTAAACGACGCGGATTTATTTTTCCTTCTTCTGAAATTTATGGTGGCATGGCCGCTGTTTATGATTATGGGCCATATGGAGTTGAATTAGCAAACAACATAAAGCAATTATGGTGGAAAGAAATGACGCAACTTAGAGATGATATTGTTGGTTTAGATACAGCAATTTTTATGAGTCCTAAAGTTTGGGAGTCCTCAGGCCATGTCCAAAATTTTTCCGATCCTCTAACTGAATGTTGTAAGTGTCATACACGCTATCGTTTAGATACAATGTTAGAAGAAGTTGGAATTTTAGCTGATGAGAAAATGTCAGAAGAAGATATTAATAAAATATTTTCAGAAAATAAAGAAAAACTTAAATGTAAAAACTGTGGTTCACAAAATTTTAGTCAGGGAAAGAAATTCAATCTTTTGGTGAAATCTAATTTAGGTAATTTTACGGGTGATTGGGAGAAGGAAGCTAGCTATCTCCGTGGTGAGACCTGTCAAGGAATATATGTAAATTTTAAAAATGTTTTAGATTCTGCTAGGGTTAAAATTCCTTTTGGCATTGCTCAAATTGGAAAAGTTTTTCGTAATGAAATAACTGCTAGACAATTCATTTTTCGCACGAGAGAGTTTGAGCAGATGGAGATGCAATATTTTGTTCGACCAGATGATGATGATAAATACTATGAGATGTGGCGAGAGTTACGTTGGCAATTCTATTTAGATTTAGGATTTAAAGAAGAAAATTTACGTTGGCATGAGCATGAAAACTTAGCATTCTATGCTCAGGCAGCTTACGACATTGAATATAATTTTTCTTTTGGATTCAAAGAATTAGAGGGTTTACACGCTCGTAGTGATTACGATCTTAAGGTCCATAGTGAGGCTTCAGGTCAATCCTTAAGTTATCATGATCCAGTTAGTAATGAAAAATATTTGCCTCATGTTATTGAAAGTTCGGCTGGAGTAGGTAGAATTTTTTTGGCATTGATTACTGAATTTTATCGTGAAGAAAAGATATTAAGTGATACTAGGGTTGTTCTGTCTTTGCCGGTTAGTTTAGCTCCTATAAAAATAGCAGTTTTTCCTTTATTAAAAAATAGACCAGAATTAGTGGCTAAGGCACGAGAAATTTTTAATTTATTAAAACTTAATTGGCGTTGTGAGTTTGATGATAATGGTAATATTGGTAAGCGTTATCGTCGACAAGATGAGATTGGTACACCTTTTTGTGTAACAATAGATTTTGATACTATAGATAAAGAGCAAGTGACAGTTAGATATCGTGATAGCATGGAGCAAGAAAAAATAGAAATAAAATATTTAAATAAATATTTTTTAGAAAAAATAAATGTATAGATAATACAATAAAAAGATAGCATACGTTTTTTTAATTATATTTTAAAAAACTATTGCCATTAAATTTTTAACGGAGTATAATATAATTACTTTTATAAAAATTATTTTAAAAAAATTATTTATTTTTTTAAAAAATATAGTTGGGAATTTTCCCAGAAAGGAGGTGAATAATATGGTCACAAAAAAAAATAAAGTTAAGAAGCCAGTAAACAAAATAGTTAAAAAAGTAACTCCAAAAAAACCGGTTAAGAAAGTAGCTAAAAAGGTGGTTAAGAAGGCGGTTAAAAAAGTAACTCCAAAAAAACCGGTTAAGAAAGTAGCTAAAAAGGTGGTTAAGAAGGCGGTTAAAAAAGTAACTCCAAAAAAAACAGTTAAGAAGAAAGTAAAAAAATAGTTCGTAAGAAATAATTGAAGTGTGCAGTCAATTCTGAGAATTATACAAAAAATACCGATTTTAACGGTATTTTTTGTAATTAATATTTTATTTTTATTTTTATGTAGTTTCAGCTATAGTTTGTTATATTTACTGAATGACTAGAATCTATTTATTATTATTAACTTTGATATTAATAATTTCTTCAATGACTCATATTGTTGTTAGCCATAAGGCTGAAGCTGTTTTTTTTAATGTTGGTCAAGGAGACTCATATGCTTTTAAAACTAATGACAATAGAGTTATTTTAATTGACGGTGGCCCAGATTGGACTAGTCTTTATTGTTTAGGAAGATGGTTGAATTATTTTGAAAGAGAGATTGACACTATACTGCTTACCCATACACATAGCGATCATATTACTGCTTTACCAGAAATTATTAAAAGGTATAAAGTTAAAAAGATAATTTTACCACATCGATTAATTGGCCCAGAGTCGATAGCACTTTTAGATTCTTTGAAGGCAAGTACAGAAATTATTTATCCGGAAAAAGAGTTTTGTTTTGATTTTAATCCTGATTGTTATTTATGTGTTTTACCTCCATCAACTAATTTTAAAAATTCTCAAGATGACAACGATCTATCCTTAGCAACATATTTTAATTGCTCGGGATTAAAAATATTCGGTGCGGGTGATGCTCCAAGCCCAAGGGAAAAGGAAATGATGTCTTCAAAACTCATTTCAACTACCGATATTTTAAAGATATCACATCACGGTTCTAAATATTCATCTTCTATTGATTTCTTGAATTTTATTTCTCCTAAACTAGCTATTATCTCTGCGGGCAAGAACAATAGATATAAGCATCCTCATAGTGAACTTATTCACAGGCTTGAAGAGGCAGATTTGATAATTTGGCGAACAGATATTGAGGGGTCTGCATTATTTTATACGAGTAATAAAGAATTATTTTCTAAACAAATAAATTGGTGAAATATGGATTTTTCTTCCTGTGGATAAGACCATGTCCCGCCAATGTGATAATGTCATAGGGCTGGCAATATAGAAATGTCATAGTT
>CAYURA010000015.1:0-11507 GCA_964446775.1 uncultured Gammaproteobacteria bacterium
AGAAATTGATTCTATATAATAGTAGTAGTAGTTTAAGTAAACTACTATTTGTAAAATTAAATAGGAAAAAGCCCCATATATGGTTTAATATGGGGCTCTATTATTTAATATCTTGCTTACTATTTAAGACTGGAATTGCAAGCTAAAAATAGATGCAGAACCTACAATCCCAGATAGGAGGCCTACTAAGGGGCCACCGATAAAAGTGCCAATTGCTGCTGCTACGCAGAAACTTATCAAAGGACCCAAGAAGGCCATTAAGCAACGGCCAAAGGCGACTAAAATAGTTGAAACAATTAAGGCGAAGGGGAGCGCAATCTTTATGCTTTCCCAAAAAAATGTATTATTTTCTGGAAAGATTAGAAAAATAGTGAATACTGATCCAGCTAAAAAACCAGCCATTATGCCAATAAAGATTCCAAATATAATTGACATTATTATCTGAGAAAAGAAATTAGCAAAATATGTTTTAATTGGATTCTGGTGATCATCTGAGAACATTTCTGATCTCATAACTTCAACAGCTGGATTAAAAAATATTGCTAGTAGGTTGACTACGGTTGCTCCTGTTAGTAAATAATATAAATTAGGTGAATTTTTGCCTCCTAAAATATTTTTAATATAATATTCTATTCCTATGCTAAGCATAAATATTAACGTGACTGTCACTAAAGTCACATAAATAGTCCATTTTAGCGCTAATCTGTTTCTTTTATTCATCGTATTATCTATTATTTAATTATTAAGTTACACAATCTCTTTAAATTAAATCATATAATACAATATTATATAACTAATGTCAATAGTGTAAGCGATTGTTTGTAAGCTTAGTCCAATAGGTAATTAGCCCTTGTTAATAGACCCTATACTATTAAGTATGGTTGAAATTAAAAAAAGTGGCATTTGACCTTATAAAGTATTTATGCTAAATTAATAGCAGTTAAGAATATGTTTCTTATTCATTTTTAATAAATTTTAATAGTGATCAGCTCGATCTGATCGCTTATTTTTATGTTAACGAAAGATTTGGTAATACCGCCTGGGGAACGAGTTGATTTTAGTAATCTTGGTATCAAGGAGTCTATTCTTAAGATTATTGCTAGTCTAGGATTAAAGACCCCCACTCCGATTCAGCTTCAAGCAATACCCGCAATTTTAACCGGTGAGGATTTAGTTGGCATTGCTCAAACAGGTACTGGCAAGACTTTTGCTTTTGGGATCCCTATGCTACAAAGAATTGCCGTTAATAAAGGACGGGGTCTGGTAGTCTTACCTACCAGAGAATTAGCGGGGCAGGTTGAAAAGAGTTTACATAAAATAGGTGACGCATTAGGTTTGAGAACAGCTTTAGTTATTGGCGGAGAGTCGGTTTACAAGCAATTACCAGCTTTGCGTCGTAAACCACATATCATTGTTGCTACGCCTGGTCGTTTAATTGATCTATTAAACAGAAAGACTATTAGTCTCAACAATGTTTCTGTTTTGGTTTTTGATGAGGCAGACATGATGTTTGATATGGGTTTTGCTCCTCAAATCGAAGAAATAATGAAGAGCGTTCCCAAAAACAGACAAACTCTATTATTTTCTGCTACAATGCCGATTGCAGTAATGAAATTAGCCGAAAAACATCTACGCACTCCAATTAGGATTGAAGTAGCTCCTTCAGGGACAACAGCCTCGTTAGTTGATCAAGAAATTTATTTAATTAGTCGTGAAGATCGGTTTGAGCAATTATTATTACTTTTGAAAGAGTATCGATCTTCTGTTTTAATCTTTGTGCGGACTAAACATGGAGCTTCAAAATTAACGAAAAAAATAAAAGCTGAAAAATATCAGGCAGCTGAAATTCACTCTAATCTTTCTTTCTCACAAAGACAGGCTTCATTAGCTGGATTTAGGAATGGTAAGTTTAGAATATTAGTCGCAACTGATGTGGCGGCCAGGGGTTTAGACATAAATGATATTGAGTTAGTATTGAATTATGATTTGCCAGACAATTCTGAAGATTATGTTCATCGTATAGGTCGTACTGCTAGAGCTGGCAAAAAAGGTAAAGCTATTTCTTTTGCAACGCCACAACAAAGACGTGAAGTCTTAAAAATTGAACAATTAATTAGAAAAAATTTAGCTGTTAAAAAAATTATTTCTTCTAATTCTGGTAGCTTTACTGATTCTAGCCAAAAAAAAATAAGTTCTATTAAAAGACCATTAAAAAAAAATTTTGATCGTAGTGGTAGGCCACAAAATATTTCTCGTGAGAGGGTGGTAAATAAAAAGTATGTTCAGCCGACATCTAATAAAGAAGAAAATTATACTAGTCTTGGATTTAAGAAAAGAGCTGAGTATATTGATCCAACTGCTACCCCAGAATATTTACAAGTTAAGTCAAGAACTCGAGTGGACAATAAGAGACCGGTTAGGGCTATGAATAAATATAGTAAGAGCAGTAATGATAGTGATGCTGATTTTGTCCCTTTAATGCACAATCCAAGTTTTGACGGCGGCAATCGCTTTGCTTTTAGGAGAAATCTTTATCAACTTAAAGAAGCGGCTAAACCTAAACGGCGACAGTATAATAATTCTAAGTCTAAAATAGCTAATAATAAAGGAACAGTAAAGTTGGCGGAAGTAAAAGAGGAGAACCACGCCTCGAGTCGCCGTGTTGGACCGAGAAAAGATTTTAAGACTGGAGTGAGGACTTCTGGTTCTAAGATTTTTAAGTCAAAAGAAGAAAATAGGAGTCCTAGTAGCTTTAAAGCTAAGTCATTTACCCCAAGACATAAAAGAAAATAGATTTTTTATTAACTTTGTTTGATCTTAGTTTTTTTCTTTCCGCTTCTATCTTTTATTTTGATATTATATGATTTGACAATAATTAGTTATTTAATTTCGTCTAATATGAAAAAAATCTCAATTTCTTTTTTAAGCCCAAAAAAAATAGAGCTACATGGTCTTTGGTTGGGGAAGTCTCATGCTGAGATAGTCTATATTTTTTTGCATGGTTTAGGTGCTAGTATTTTTTCTCGCCTTTCACTACTCGAGCTAATCGCTAATCAAAAAAATACTGCTGTTTTAACTTTTAATAATCGTGGCCATGGTTTAATTAATTCTTTTAAAATTAAAAAGAATAAAAAGAAATGTGATTATCTATTAGCCGGCATGGCTCACGAGAAATTTACTGATTGCCAAGATGATATTGATGGATCAATAAGTTATGCTAAAAAGCAAGGGGCAAAAAAAATAATATTGATTGGTCATTCAACTGGTTGTCAGAAAATAATCTATTATCTAGCTCATAATCAAAGAGCTAAGATAGCGGGGGCAATTCTTCTGGCGCCGATGAGCGACTACGCTGGTATTGATAAAGAGAAGAATGAGTATCATTTAGCTTTAAAGGCGGCATTAAGTTTAAAAAAGGAAGGTCAAGAAAATAATCTGTTAGCTAGTTCTTTATGGCCTCATTATATTTCTGCTCAAAGATTTTTAAGTTTGTACACACCTAATAGTCAAGAAGAAATATTTTCCTACGCTTCAAAAAAAAGACCCATATTAATGAAAGTAAATCAGCCTATTTTAGTTATTCTAGCAGAAGCTGATGAGCATGCCGACCGTCCGATGCTAGAAATAAAAAATTGGTTTGATTCTGTCTTAAATAAAAAGAAGAAAAATGAATCAATTATAATTAAAAAAGCCTCACATTCCTTTAAGGGCATGGACAGGGAAGTATTCAAAATTATAAAATTCTGGAGAGGCTAAGTAGTATGGAGAGATATATTGTTCAATTTAAAAGGGTTCGTCGTAGCAAGCATCTGCGTATCTCTGTTAACTCTGATGCAAAGATAGTGGTGAGCCGGCCAATGTGGCTTAGTGAAAGAAAAGCACGATATTTTCTTGAAGAAAAAAAGGATTGGTTAATTAAACAAATTGAAAGAATAGAAGCTGAAGGACCAAGGCTTTTAGCTCAAGGATCTCGGAGTGATTATTTACAGAATAAAGAAAAAGCACGAAGATTAGTTTTAGACCGCATTAAGCATTTTAATCAGTTTTACGCTTTTAAATATAGTCGTCTTAGTATTAGAGATCAGAAAAGCAGGTGGGGTAGTTGTTCTCATAAATTAGGCCTGAATTTTAATTATCGTATAATCTATTTAGAACCTGACCTGGTTGACTATTTAGTAGTTCATGAGCTTTGTCATTTACAGGAAATGAACCATGGCCCCCATTTTTGGGCTTTAGTAAAAAAAACAATAGATAATTATCCAGTACTGAGAAAAAGGCTGAGAAAATTATAAGAACTATTTTAATATATTTTCTCTTTTAAATAAAAAAATGTGATATAATATAAAAATAATAATTTTTTAATATTTTATGAAAAAAATGAAAAAATGGTGGTGGGTAGGTCTAATATTAATATTAGTAATTATTGCCATTTGGTGGTTTACAAGTCGTAATAATGATGTTTCCTATTCCACTGTGAAAGTCAGGCGTGGAGAATTAGTGCAGACTGTTAATGAAAGTGGAGTTTTGCAACCAGTAAGAGAAGTGTCATTAAATTTTATGAATCCAGGTAGGATTCAGGATATAAAGATCAAGCTTGGTGATACGGTTAGTGCCGGCATGGAACTAGCGTCTCTTGATAGTAGTTCTTTAATGTCTCGTAAATTAGAGGCCCAAGCAGGATTGCAAATTGCAGAAGCAAACCTATCTAAAATTTTAGCTGGTGCTAGTGGTGAAAACATTGCTGTTAGTGAAGCCTCGGTCAGTCAAGCTAAAGCTAGCGTAGAAGCAGCTCAAAGTGATTTAGATAAAATTGAAAAAACTACTTCTGAAAATCTGAGACAAGCTGAGAAAAATTTAGCTGATTTAGAATCAGACTCGTCTGCAACCTTAACCCCGCAAGAACAAGCTGTCAGTTCTGCCTTGACCGCCTTAAATAATACACAAAAAATGTCTGATGCTAATGTGTCTAATGCCAGAAGTTCAGCCCTCATAAGTATTGATGATAAAATGTTAGCTGCTAAAGTTGCCCTTGATAACGTTAATACACTATTAGAAGATGATGATGCCGAAGCAGTCTTAAGTGTAAAAAATAGTTCACTTCTAAACCAGACTAAAGATGCTCGATTAAAAGCTATTAATTTGATTGAGCCAGCAGAAAAGTCTGCTTTAGCGGCTAAATTAGATGATAATAGTATTAGTGTAGCGGCCCAAAATCTAAAGTCTCTTTTACGTCAAATAAGTAGTCTGTTAGATTATACTTATGCTATGTTGGAAGCCACAATTACTAGTTCAGATTTTTCTCAGCAAAAGCTTGATACTTATAAAAATCAGATTAGCTCTCAATCAAATCAAATAAACGCAGCTAGTAATACGATTGAAAATTCTTCACAAACTTATAGTAATGCTGTTTTAAATCGTAGTGTGAATGTAGCTAACGCCAATTCTTCGTGGCAACAAGCGGTGGTCGCACTTGATAATGCTAAGTTAGCTGCAGCTAATAACCTTAGTAGTTTAAAACTAAGTCGTGAGCAACAGTTAACTTCGGCTGAATCACGCTTAGATTCAGCCAGGCAAGGTTTAGTTTCTGCTAAGGCGCAACTTAATAGTACGGCAGCCCCAGCTAGATATCAGGATATCGCTTTAGCTCGGGCTCAAGTTACTCAAGCACAGGCTAATTTAGCTGGTGTTGAACAGCAGATTAGTGATAGCATGCTTTTAGCCCCACTTGATGGTGTTGTAACTGCTTTAAATTATGAGATAGGCGAACAGTATGGACTCGGCTCTAAGCCGATGATTGTTATTTTGGTAAATAATAATTTCAATGTTGAAGTGGACATTGCTGAATCAAATATTAGTAAAATAAAAATTGGTGATGAGGCTGATATTAGTTTTGATGCTTTAGATGATGAATTTATTCTTAAAGGTAAGGTTAGTTTTATCGAGCCAGCGCAAACGCTTATTCAAGAAGTTGTATATTACAAAGTAAAGATTGAATTTATTAACTTAGAATCTGACTTAGCCTTGAATCATAATCCAAGCCTTAGTTTAAAAGCAGGAATGACTAGTAATGTAAGTATTATCACTGACGTAAAGGAGGGTGTTCTACAAGTTCCCAGTAGAACAGTAATTTCTAAAGATAATGCTAGGATTGTTCGAGTTTTAATTAATAACAAAGTTGAAGAGCGGGAGGTTGTTGTTGGTCTGCGTGGTGATGATGGCCTGATTGAGATTATTAGTGGCCTTAGTGAAGGAGAAGATGTGGTTACCTTCATTAAAGAATAGTAAATAATTATTATGTCTAAAACATTATTGAAAATAAATAATTTAACTAAAACTTATATTAATGGTGATCTAGAGACTAAGGTGCTAAAAGACTTGTCTTTTGAAGTTAATTTAGGAGAATTTGTTTCGATTATGGGGCCATCCGGTTCGGGTAAGTCAACTATGATGCATATTCTTGGACTCTTGGAGCGATCTACTTCTGGTTTTTATGGTTTTGCTGGTCAGGATGTCTCTTTGTTGAATGATGAAGAGTTGGCTAGTCTACGTAATAAAGAGATAGGTTTTGTATTTCAAGCTTTTAATCTTTTAGCTCGTACTAGCGTGCTTGATAATGTAAAACTTCCTTTGATTTACTCAACAAATAAAAAGAAGATGGATGAAAGATCAAAAGAAGTTTTAGTCAGTGTTGGCTTGGGTCATCGCTTAGACTATTTTACTAATCAAATTTCTGGTGGTGAAAAACAGAGAGTAGCTATTGCTCGTGCCTTAGTTAATAACCCATCACTTATATTTGCTGATGAACCAACTGGTAACTTAGATTCTAAGTCAGGCGTCCAAATTATGAAAATTTTGCAGGAGTTACATGCCCAAGGCAAGACGATTATTCTTGTGACTCATGAGACGTATACAGCTGAACATGCGGAAAGAATTATTAGAATGCATGATGGTCAAATAGTATCTGATGATCTAGTAAAAAATAGACGTTTTGCTAAAGAGGGTGAGGATTTAAAATAATTTATGTTAGAGAATTTTAGACAACTCATATCTTTAGTTTTCCGGGCTCTTTTAAGTAATAAGACCCGGAGTTTTTTAACCATGTTAGGAATTATCATTGGTGTGGCTGCAGTGATTTTAATTATGTCGCTCGGAGCCGGGGCTCAGTCTTTAATATTGAGTCAGCTGGATGGTTTTGGGGGTGATTTAATTGGTATTTTACCTGGTAAATCAGATGAAAAGGGCCCCCCAGCTTCAGTTTTTGGATTAAAAATCACTACTTTAACTACTAATGATGCAGAAGCATTAAAAAATAAAAATAATGTTTCTCATTTACTTGGCGTAGTCTCTTATTATAACTCTAGCGAAATATTCTCTTACCAAGATATAAATTATAGCTCTGATTTAAACGGAATTAATGGTGATTATCTATTAGTTGAGACGAGTAAAGTTGATCGCGGTCGATTCTTCACTAGCGAAGAGTTAGACTCTAACTTACGTTTGGTGGTTTTAGGCAGTCAAGTGGCAAGAGGGTTATTTGCAAATAGTGATCCCCTTGGTAAAAAAATAAAAGTTAGGAATAAGTCTGTGACTGTGATTGGCGTTATGGAAGAGAGGGGCCAAGTTGGCTTTTCAAATTATGATAATTTAGTTTTAGCTCCATTGTCTTTCGTTCAGAAAGATATAGCCGGGGTTAATTATTTAAGTGCTATCAGAGTTAAGGTTGATAGTTCTGATAATGTTGATGAAAGCCTCTTAATGATTAAGAGCACACTGAGAGAAAGGCACGACATTGATAACCCAGAAGATGATGATTTTTCTGTGCGTAGCTTTAAAGATGCACTTGATTTAGTTGTTACCATCACTGATGCTTTAAGATATTTTTTAGCCGCTATGGCTGCTATCTCTCTGATAGTGGGCGGAATTGGTATCATGAATATTATGTTAGTTAGTGTGACCGAGAGAACGAGAGAGATTGGACTTCGTAAAGCTTTAGGGGCGACTAGACGCCAAGTTTTAAATCAATTTTTGTTTGAAGCTATTGCCCTTACCCTTGTTGGCGGTATAATTGGCCTATTTATCGGTACCATGTTCTCATATTTAATCTCCATAGTTATTAGATTATTAGATTATAATTGGGATTTTGTGATATCCATCTCTTCTGTTTTGGTAGCTATTGGAATCTCTATTATTATAGGTATAATCTTCGGTTATTATCCTGCTAAAAGAGCTAGTGATTTAAGCCCGATAGAAGCTTTACGTTATGAGTAAATTATATATTGCCTTCCAATTAGCTTGGCGCTCTTTGCGTCTTAATATCTTGCGCACTAGCTTGACTGTTTTAGGTGTTGTTATCGGCGTAGCTGCAATCATTGTTGTTTTTGCCGCTGGCGATGGTGTTACCCGTTTAGTTTCTGGAGAAATCGAATCATTTGGCACGAATATTATTCAAACTGAGACTAAGACGCCTGGTAAAGATGTTTCTGCTACAACTGAAATAACTAGCTTGAAGTTAAGCGACATGGAGGCAATTAATAAATTAGATAACATTAGTACTAGCTATGCTATGTCTTTAGGCCAGCAAAAAATAAGTTATGAGGCTGAGGGCAAAAAAGTGTTAACTTTTGGTGTCAGTGCCTCATATGTAGATATTGATTCCAAAACCAAAGTACTTAAAGGAAGTTTTTTTACTGAAGAAGATGATGATAGTCAATCTTTAGTGCTAGTTTTAGGTTCAGAAATTAGCCAGACTTTATTTGCTAATCAAGAGGCTGTTGGTAAATTTGTTAGGCTTGGTAAACAACGTTTTAGAGTCATAGGTGTTTTAGCTGAACAAGGCGGAGGCTTTAGTTTTCTGGACTTTAATGATGCGGTTTATTTGCCGATTCAGACTCTTCATAAGAAAATATTGGGGATTGATTATGTGATGTCAATGACACATCAAGTGTTAGATCTTAATTTAGCTGAAGAAACAGCTCAAGAAATAGCTTTGATATTGAGAGATCGGCATGAGATTAATGATCCAAGTAAAGATGATTTTAGGGTATCTACAATGGCAGAAATGCTCGATACTTTGGGGACTGTAACTAACGCTGTAACCTATTTACTTTTAGCAATTATTCTTATTTCTTTATTGGTTGGTGGCGTGGGTATTATGAATATTATGTATGTGACCGTGACTGAGAGAACTCCAGAAATAGGCCTACGTAAAGCTATAGGAGCAACAGCTAAAGACGTCATTTTACAGTTTTTAATAGAATCTTTATTGATTACTTTTTGGGGCTGGTTCCTAGGAGTTATTATTGGAATTGTTGTCTCTTATCTACTAAGTATAGTTGCTCGTTATTTTGGTATTGATTGGTATTTTATTTTCCCTTGGTTTGGCGTATTAGCATCATTAATTTTTTCTTTAGTTTCTGGATTATTATTTGGTTATCGTCCAGCTAAACAAGCAGCTAAACTTGATCCAGTGGCTGCTCTAAGAACCGAGTAGGAAAGGTAGATAATAAAAAAAGATATTGTAGGAATTAAAGTGAATAAGAAAGAGAGTTTATAAGGATTTTTTTATTTTTTGATATTATATTTAACTGTTAATCTATTCAAACACTTAAATTGTTAGTCTTAGTAATTTTTACATAGTAATTTTTATGTTATACTAAAGCAGCAATCAACACTTATTATGGAGGCCAATCTTTTCTTACAATTAAGTACTCTCTTAGCCATTACTGTTAGTGTGGCTTTTTTTGTCAGGTTAATTAAACAGCCGTTAATTGTAGCTTATATTGCTGCTGGTGTTATTGCGGGGCCTTTATTTTTGAATATTATGCATGCTGGTGAATCGATGTATGATGCTTTTGCTAGTTTTGGGGTTGTGTTATTATTGTTCATTGTAGGTCTCGATTTAAATTTTTCTTACTTAAAAAAAATTGGGAAAGAAGCTTCAATAATTGGTTTATCTCAGTTTTTTTTCAATTTTTGTATTTTTTTTCCTTTAGCTTTGTATTTTGGTTTAGAATTATCAGGAGCGGTTCTCTTGGGCTTAGCCTCGTCTTTTTCTAGCACGATTATTGTTTTAAAAATTTTAGGTGAAAAACAAGATGAAGAGTCAGTTTACGGCAGTCATGCTATTGGTTTAATGTTAATTCAAGATCTTTTGTCTATTCTAGTCTTATTATGGCTTTCTTTTAAGTTGCCTAGCAGTTCTATTAATAATGTTTTTTCTTGGATATTATTAGCTAAGATTTTATTAACTTTTTTTGCTATTATTGTTAGTGCTAAGTACATTTTACCTGTTTTTTTAAAAAAAATTGCTTCATCAGGCGAATTTTTATTTATTTTCACTATTGCTTGGTGTTTTGGCGTGGCGTCCATTTTACATTGGCTTGGTTTTTCGTTAGAGTTAGGAGCAATTGTTGCGGGTATTAGCTTAGGCTCATCTAGTTTCCAACAAGAAATTGCTAGCCGGGTAAAACCTTTGAGGGATTTTTTCTTAGTTTTATTTTTTATCCTATTGGGCAGCCAAGCTGATTTTAATAATCTATCTAATATTGTTGGTCCTGTATTACTTTTGTCATTCTTTGTTCTTGTTATTCAGCCAATAATTTTGTATCGACTTTTTCGTTGGCGACATTTTACTAGACGTAATAGTTTTTTGGCGGCTTTAACCTCAGGACAACTAAGTGAATTTGGCTTTATTATTCTTTTCGCTGGCATAGCCGCAGGTTTAATTGCGGGCAGGGAAATGGCTATATTTACTTTAGCAGCAATTCTTACTATCTTTTTATCTTCCTACATGATGACTTATAGTTATGAAATATATAATTGGTTTTTACCATTCTTGTCTAGATTTGGACCTGATCGTTATCTCCAAGTTGATAATATAAAAGAAAAATTTACAGCGTTCATTTTTGGTTATCATCGTACTGGTTGGAAAATTGGCGATGCTTTAAAAGATAGGAGCATAGATTATGCGGTAGTTGATTTTGATCCTACAAAAATTGGGAGCTTTAATAAACAAAAGATTAAATCTTTTTTTGGCGATGCATCTGATATTGAATTTTTACGAGCCCTTCCGTTGGAGTCAGTAAAATATATTATTTCTACGATCCCTTCGCCTGAAGATCAGCTTTTATTAATCAAATTTGTACGCCAAGTAAATCCTAAGGCGGTTGTGATAGCTAGCCTGTATCATAAAAGGTATTTAACGAATTTATATAATGCTGGCGCTAATTATGTGATATTACCTCATCTTTTAGGAGGTAGCTGGGTGGCTGAAGTTGTGCGTAATGGAGAACTTGGCCGTAAGGCTAATTGGCAAAAACATCGTCGGCAGCAAGCTAAAGATTTAAATGGTAGCTAGTCTATAACTTAGGATTATTTTCATTCGAAGAAAATATTATAGTTTAAAGGACTCTTTGTTAATAATACTTTCAAGAGAATGATGAATAGATATAATTTATTTTCATATTTTAATAAATTTTTTTCAGTCTTAACTTTGTTGGAGTTTATTT
>CAYURA010000015.1:11607-18144 GCA_964446775.1 uncultured Gammaproteobacteria bacterium
TTATTTTCATATTTTAATAAATTTTTTTCAGTCTTAACTTTGTTGGAGTTTATTTATTTAATAAATTAATTTTGAATAAATATCAATCTACTATTTGTGTAATTTCGTAGTGTTGACTTAATTAGCGTTTGGTAGATTAATAATAAATTACGTAAGAATAGGAAAAATTTATTTAATTATGCTATAATAATAATTGGCTGATGAATATATATTTATGTCTTCTAAAAATTTTTTGAAATTGAGTAGTAGCCTAGCCTTAGGTATTTCTGGAGCATTTATAGGCTCTTTATTTATTACTGAGCAATCAAAGAGTTGGTTTGATTCTTTATCTGATGTTCATTTCTATCCTTTCAACTACCTGTTCATCACTTTCCCGATAGTATTAATTATTTTTTCTTGTTTAGCTCTATATGTTGTCTGGAAAAAAATTAATAATACTAAAAGTTTTGTCGCTAGTTTATTGCTTTTTCTTCCTGTATTAATTTTTCATATTTTTTGGTGCTTTCTTTTTTTCTATTTACAAAACCTTAGAATGGCTTTTCTAAGTATAATTATAATGATTATTTTTTTATTAGCCATAATGTTTAAATTTTTTTTAATAGAGAAAAAAAGCGTTTATTTCCTAGTTCCTTATTTAATTTGGCTAATATTTATACTTTTTTTAAATTATAATTTATTGCTTTTAAATTAGACTTATGGACAATATTATTTTTAACGATATTGATTGCTATCAGTTAAAAAAAGATAAATTAATTAATGGGACTACTGATAAATTACATGTTATTACTGACTTTGATCGCACCCTAACTAATAATTTTATTAAGGGTCGAAAAGCGCCTTCGTTTATTGCCGCTTTAAGAGACGGCCCATATTTAAGTCCTGAATATTCTGCTAAGTCTCAGGCTTTGTTTGACCATTATCATCCTATTGAGTTGGATCTTAGTATAGACTTAATTGATAAAAAGACTTTAATGGCAGAATGGTATGATAAACACTTTGAGCTTTTGATTAGCTCTGGTCTCAATCAAGAAAAAATGGCCCAAGCAATTGATAATCAGTTGGCAAATTTAAGGCCTCTAGTAATTGATTTTTTAAAATTACTAAAAAAATTAGCTATTCCGCTTTTAGTCTTTTCAGCCAATGGGTTAGGAGTTTCTGGTCTAAAATATTTTTTTAGTAAAAGAGGTTTGATGTTTGATAATATAAGTTTTTTAGCTAATGATTTTATTTGGGGTTCGAATAATGAGGTCCTTGGAGTACGAACACCTATTATTCATCCGTTTAATAAAGATGAAACAATGCTTCATTATTTTGGGCTTGAAGAAAAAGTAATTAATCGTCCAAATATTTTATTAATAGGCGATAGCCTGGCCGATGCTCATATGGCTCATGGTTATCCTGTTCAGAATATCATTAAAATAGGCTTTTTAAATGATAAAATTAGAGAATCTCTTGAAGTCTATAATAAAGTCTACGATGGATTAGTGTTAAATGATGGTGATTTTGGCTTACCACTTGAGATAATAAAAGAAATAATTAATTCAGATAATACATAATTTAAATTATATGCATCAGCTATGGTATCTACCATTTTTAGTTTTCTTTTATATGGGTGCTTGGTTTTTAGTATCTTTAAAATACCGACGTTATGACGTGATTGATGTAGCTTGGGGTCCTGGATTCATTATGATTGTTTTAATAAGTATTTATCTTCGAGAGATGAATCTAGATGCTCGTTCAGTTTTTATCGTGCTATTAATTATCTTATGGGGCACTCGACTTTTATTTCATAATTTTGAGAGAAATTTGCGCCAAGGAGAGGATTGGCGTTATCATAAATGGCACGATGGTAAATCTGCTAAATCCTTACTTGGTACCTTTTTTCAAGTTTTTATGTTTCAGGGAGCTTTAATGCTGATTATTTCTTTACCTCTTGCCTATAGTTTGAGTTTAACTTTCCTGCCGATGTTTGATATAAATTATTTAGGACTTGGATTGGCTGCTTTCGGTCTAATATTGGAAACTATCGCTGACTTTCAAAGGACTAATTTTTTAAGAAAAAATAATAATAATAATAAATTAATGGTTAGGGGTCTTTGGCGTTATAGCCGTCATCCCAATTATCTTGGCGAGATTATTTTTTGGTGGGGAATATATTTTTTAATTTGGGGTTTGCCTAATTCTTGGATGCTAGCTATAGCTCCTTTAGTAGTTAGTTATACTCTTATATTCATATCAGGGTTACCTACTGAAAAAAAATATCAAGGAAGAAAAGATTTTATTGAATATAAAAGAAAAACCAGTCCGTTGTTATTCTGGTTTCCAAAAAAATAATATTTAATTGTTTAATCTGAAAATAGGCACAGGTCAATAAATGTGGGTCCGCCAAAGAGTTTTGATCTAGTAAGATAACTTTATATGTTAGTTGTATCTTAAATAAATAAGTATTGTTAGTTTATTATTAGTCATCTTCTTATTCTATTTTTTGGAACCGGAGCCGCAGTGAATTCATTACTACAACAACACTACTGGCTGACATAGCTACTCCGGCAAATACTGGGTTAAGGGTTAAATCAAAAAGAGGGTAGAAAAGCCCTGCAGCCAAGGGGATGCCGACAAGATTATAGATTGATGCCCAAAATAAATTTTGTTTAACCACTTGAAAAGTTTTTTTTGATAAGTTAATAACTTCGATCAAGTGATTTAAGTTTCCCTGCATTAAAGTTATGTCTGCCGCTGCTAAGGCCACATCTGTGCCTGTTCCCATTGCGATACTACTGTTGGCAAATGCTAAGGCAGGGGCGTCGTTAATGCCGTCACCAACCATTAGTACTACTTCACCTTTATTCTGTAGTTGCTTAATCATTTCAGCCTTATCAGCGGGTGTAACGTCATATTTTAAACTTTGGATATTAATAGCTTTGGCTATTTTTATAGCCGCCTCTTTTCTATCGCCAGTGAGCATTACTGTTTTCAATTTTTTTGCATGTAAGGCGTTAATAACATTTTTAGCTTCTGGCTTTATTTCATCACTACAGGCGATATGAGCTATCACTTTATCTTTTTCAATTAGATCAAGTATAGTTTCGCCCAGATTGATTCTTGTCTGTGCCCATTGATTGTTAGATAATTGGTGTTTTTTCAAATAAAATTGTTTACCATCAATTTTGGCCTCAACTCCCTCACCACTGACAGCCAAAAAATCTTCAACTTTATATTCATGGTAGTTTACATTTTTCAAATTAGCTTCCTTTATTATAGCTTCAGCCACAGGGTGTTCAGAGTATTGCTCTAAGGCGGCACTAAGGGTAAGTATTTCAAATTCTGTAAGAGATTTTCTCAGGCTTTTAATTCCACTGACGCTAATTTCACCTTTAGTAATAGTGCCGGTTTTATCGAAAACTATTGTAGTAATATTTTTTAGTTTTTCCAAAGCCTCGGCGTTTTTAATTAGAATACCATTTTTTGCTGCCCTACCAATAGCAGCAATTAAGGCTGTCGGCGTGGCCAAACCCAAGGCGCAAGGGCAGGCAATCACCAAGACTCCAACAAATGAAGAAATACCGAGACTCAGACTAAGTGACCAGGGCATGTATTGGGGGGCAATAATTAGCCAGACGCTAATAGTTATGAGGGAAATGATTAAAACAATTGGCACAAAAATAGCCGCGATTTTATCACCGATTTTCTGAATTGGAGCTTTACTATTCTGAGCTTTATGAACTAAGTCAATAATTTTTGATAGGACAGTATCTGAACCGATTTTTTCAGCGATCATGATTAATGACCCTTGTTTATTGAGCGTGCCAGCAATCAGTTTGCTGCCTAATTTCTTTTTAATTGGCATTGCTTCGCCACTAATCATTGACTCATCAATATTTGATGTGCCTGATGTGACGCTACCATCAACAGGAATTTGCATGCCTGGTTTAATAATCAAATAATCGCTAATTTTTACTTCCGAAATTGGAATTTTTTCCTCACTGCCATCACTGAGCCTTTTGATAGCTTGATTAGTTTGGAGGGACATTAAGGCTTTAATTGCTGAGCCACTTTTCTGCTTAGCTGAACTTTCTAGATACTTACCTAAGATTACAAAACCGATTACTACAATAGTCGCATCAAAGTAATACTCATTTGCCAGCGAGAGATAGCTCCTTAGAGCTGGGAAAATAAGAATAATAATACTATAAGCATAGGCTGTGCCAGCTCCGAGGCCAATTAAAGTGTCCATATTGGCCACCCGATAACGGAAAAACCTTCCCAATGCTAAGAGAAAGCGTTTCCCTGGTATAAAAATAATCAGTGTAGAAGCTAAAGCCATAAGTAGATTTAATAAGTCCACATTCAGTTTTAATTCTGGTAATGAGCTATATTTAGCAGCAAGCTCATAGAGCATAATTAGGAAAATTATTACTGCCGCTGGGACAGCAATAATAAAATCTCTTTTATTCTTCTGGTGCTCCAGCTGAGAATTCCTCATTAGCTTATCTTTTTGCTCTAAATTAGTATCTGCACGATCTTCATTTAAACTATAGCCGAGTTTTTTAATTTCGTTGTTAATTTGTGTAAATGATAATTGCTTAGAGTCATAATCAAGAACCGCCTCTTCAGTAGCATAATTAATTGAGACTTCTTTAATGCCAGACAGTTTTGCCAAACGTCCTTTGATTATTTGTGCACAGCTAGAGCAATGCATCCCCTTAACTATATATATTTGGGACATAAATTTAGTATTATAGACAAGTCTCTAAAGTACAAGTCGAATCTACGGCAATATTATCGTCTGTATTTATCTTTTTTATTTTAGTTTCATTTGGATTTGTATTTTTACTATTAATTACCTCAATACTACCTCGATACATACCCATAGAGCAGCTAAAATTAATGATCCCGACCTTCACTGGCCTGAATTCAATAATATTTTCACCTTTAGTTAATTGTTTATTAATTTTTAAACTGGGCACTATGAGACTACTGGCACATGAATACGGATTAGTGCTATTGATTATCCACTTAACTGGTCTATTTAATTCGACCGTTAAGTTTTTTGGCACGTATCCTCTATTAGATTGCTCCATATAAATAACCTGGGATTCATCTTTACTCTTTGTTGAGAGCTCTTTAGTTATTGATGAGTCACTAACCGCATTTAAATGAAGAAATTTATAGGCATTACTAACGTTAAATATGCCTAATAAAATAATTATTAAGCCAGCTGTTTTAAAGAAGATGCCGGTTTTTTTATTTTTAAGTAGAGAGACCAATCCACCGAGACTCAATAATCCTGGGGCAGTGCCTATGGCAAATAAGCTCATCACAATGGCGCCATTTAGGAAAGTGCCAGTGCTTAAAGCATATATTTGCATGGACTGGGTAAAGCCACAAGGCAGAAAGAATGATAATGGGCCAGCAGCAAAAGCCGCTAGAATATGATGATTGTTATTTTTTTTGACTAAGTGCGAAGCTTTAGCCATTTTTTTTGGTAGACTAAAGCCAATCTTGTTTAACGAAGGGAAGATATCTAGTATCTGTAAGCCTAGAAAGATAATAATAAAACCGATTAGTAGAGTGATCCAAGCACTGAGGCTAAAGGATAGCTTGAAAATCGAGCCAATTTTCCCTAAGACACCACCTAAAAGGAAGAAACCTAGTATGCGGCCTAAATTAAAATATAAATGAGGTAAAAATTTTTCTAACCTATTGGCTCCTGGGTTAGCTCTAGCATATTTAGCGCCTAAAGCTATTGCCATGCCACCGACTAAAGCCATGCAGGTTGAAACTCCAGCAATTAAGCCTATAATAACAATTGCTGCCCAGCTCATCGTGCTAGGATTAATTGTGTTCGTCAAGTTAGCCAATCCACTTATTTTTAAAGCAAGAAGTAATAATAAAGTTATTAATAAAGCGATGCCTAAATTTTTCCATTTTTTTTCCTGGTGATTTGCATTACTTAATTTCTCATCTTTCATACTATAGCCAATTTTTTCAAGATTTTGTTTAATTGAGTCCCTATCGGGCAAATTATTATCATAATCTATTTCTAATTCTGCTCTCTTATGACTTACGCGCGCGGCCACTATCCCAGGTATCTCTAACATCTTTTCTTCTACTAATATTTCACAAGCCTTACAATGGAGGCCTTGAACCCCTATTTTGAATGTTTTTTTTGACATATATTAAGATAATTATTTGTTTGCTAGCTTAGTAACTTTAAGGATTTCTTCAATCATTCTAGTTTGTATTTTAATGCTACCGGATGCCATGGCATTTTTAAAGCAGCTATTTAGGTGTTTCTCAAACAACATGTGATGGGCTGAGCGGAGTAGGCCGATGGCAGCCAAATTTTGTTGCATAATGTCAATACAATACTCGCCATCTTCAAGCATTTCAATCAACTTAGCACTAAGAGTGTTAGCTTTTTTTAAGCTGATAATGATTTTTTGTTTTTCTTTTTCATTACTTGGTTTCATATATTTTAATTAGTTATATTAATACCTGGGGGATAGGTACATAAATAATACCAGTTGGAAAAAA
>CAYURA010000016.1:0-17183 GCA_964446775.1 uncultured Gammaproteobacteria bacterium
TGCGGAGAGGCGGGGATTCGAACCCCGGATAGAGGCGTAAACCCCTATAACAGGTTAGCAACCTGCCGCTTTCAACCACTCAGCCACCTCTCCAGATTATATTTATTTTTAACCTATAAAAAACACCATAAAAACATACTCTACAATATTCTGCTTTTTTTTATTTTATGGTATAATAACTATATAAAATATAACCCCTATTGTCAACAATATGTCTAGCGATCAAAAAAAAATAAAATTCATTCAATGGCAAGTAGCAGAATATAAAAAACCAGAGCGTGGCCAGCGCTGGTATATTATTGCATCCATAACTGTAACTATTGCTCTTTTCCTCTGTTTTTTCAGTGTTTCTATGTGGAAGATTGAATTTTTAGGCCCCGGATCTAATTTTCTATTTGCTTTAATAATCGTGATGTCTATTGCTATTATGACTATCCATGATGCCCAAGAAACAAAAATGATAACCATTAAACTGGGTCCTAATGGTATTCATATTGGTCGTCGTTTCTACGATTATGACAAAATCAACAATTTTTGTGTTCTCTATAAACCTAAGCTAAGCGTCAAAGATCTATATTTAGAGTTTAACAACAAGATGCTACCGCGCCTAACCATACCCCTTAGGAGGCAAGATCCGCTCACTGTCCGTAATTTTTTAGTTCGCTTCTTAGAAGAAGATCTTGAAAGAGACGCCCCGCCTCTTTCAGATACCTTGACGAAAATCTTTAAACTATAGTATAATTTGCCTAAACTGCCCTTGTAGTTTAATGGATAAAACACAAGATTGCGGATCTTGTAATCTAGGTCCGATTCCTAGCGAGGGCACAAATTAAAAAATATCAATAGGCGCCTTATTAAAGGCGCCTATTTACATCTATGCTACTTAGTCTCCCTCTTAATACTCTTAACCGAGTTGGAAAACAGACAGAAAAATCACTTAATAAACTTGGACTAGAAACAGTTGAAGATCTACTCTTCTATTTTCCTTTTCGCTATGATGATTTTAGTCAAATAATCCCTATTGAAAAAATAGAATCTGGTATGAGTGTTAGTATTCAAGGTGAAATAGAGATTATCGAGAATAAAAGAAGTTTCAAACAAAAAAAGAATCTAACTGAAGCCCTGATCAGCGATGAAACAGGGACAATAAAAATTATTTGGTTCAATCAACCCTATATCAGCCAGAATCTTAAAGCGGGTGATAAAGTATCACTTGCTGGTAAAGTAACAGAAAGCTACGGACAGCTTACATTAATATCACCACAATATGAGAAAGACTGGGGTAAGAATAAAATACATACTCAAGGATTAATCCCTATCTATCATCTGCGGGCTGGCATAACTCAAAAACAACTTCGCTTTTTAATTGATCAATGCCTTGAAGCGAGAGAAAATATTCAAGAATGGCTGCCAGTATCAGTTACTAAAGAAATTGGTTTAGTTAGTTTAAAAGAGGCAATTAAACAAATACATTTTCCTGAAAGCCAAGAAAAAGTAAAAGCTGCTCACTTACGCCTAGGTTTTAGCGAATTATTTTTACGCCAAATGCAGTCCCAAAAAATTAAACAAGAGCTTCAAACCAAAAAAGCCTATAAAATAGAATTTCAAGAAGAGCTGAGTAAAAAGTTTGTTGCTTCTCTAGATTTTAACTTAACCAATAGTCAAAAAAATTCTGCCTGGGAAATTCTCCAAGATATTAATAAAGTTCAACCAATGTCTAGATTACTTGAAGGGGATGTTGGGTCTGGTAAAACAATAGTAGCGGTGATGGTTCTCTTAAATACAGCCGCTAATCATAAACAATCCGCCCTGATGGCTCCTACAGAGATATTAGCCTACCAACATTATCAGAACATTGATAAATTGCTCAACGGCTTTAATATAAAATTAGCCCTTATAACTGGAAAACTTAACGAGGCTAATTTTGATTTGCCTAAATCAAAGAAGGAGGCTCGACAAACAATTATTAATGAAGCTGAAATCATTATTGGCACCCACGCTTTAATTCAAAACTATAATATAGATAACCTAGCTTTAGTAATAGTGGATGAACAGCATCGCTTTGGCGTAAAACAAAGGCAGAGGCTACAACAAAGTGGTGGCAACCTAACTCCCCATTTTCTTTCAATGACCGCTACCCCCATTCCCCGCTCTCTAGCTCTCTCAATTTATGGTGATCTAGATATCTCTTTGATTACCGAATTACCCCAAGGACGTAAAACTACAATTACCCAGATAATCTCTGAAGAACAAAGACCAAGCGTCTATAATTTCATTAAACAAGAAATAGACCAAGGCAGACAAGCTTTTGTCATTTGTCCTTTGATTGATGAATCTGATAAATTAGGTGTTCGTTCTGCTAAAGCTGAACTAAAGCATTTAACTGAAATCTTTCCTTCCCTTACAATCGGCTTAATCCATGGACAAATAAAAAGCCAGGAAAAAGAAAAAATAATGTCTGATTTCGCTGATAATAAGATAAAAATATTAATTGCCACTGCCGTTGTAGAAGTGGGGGTTGATGTGCCTAATGCTAGTATCATGTTAATTGAAGGCGCTGAACGTTTCGGACTGTCACAACTTCACCAATTTAGAGGTAGAATTGGTCGAGATAAATACCAATCATATTGCTTTCTTCTTAGTACTAATGATGAACAAAGCTCTCAAGCGGCCCAAAGATTTAAAGCTCTAATAAAATATCATGATGGCTTATCAATTTCCGAAATAGACTTAAAACTACGTGGTGCTGGAGATTTATATGGAGTCGATCAAAGCGGATTTCCGGAGCTTAAAATTGCTTCTCTGTTTGATTATTATTTAATCAAAAAAGCTAAAGAAGTCGCCGAGAGAATTATTAAAAATAATCCTGATCTTAGTAGATACCCTTTACTTAAAGAAAAACTAAATAAACATAGTGATGCAGAGGTCCACTTAGAATAGATTAAATTTAAAATAAGACATATTTAAAATAGGGCTGTTAAAATAGGGCTTGACACAAAAATTTATATTAACTAAATTAAGAGTAGCTCTTTAATGTTTAATTTAAAAATCAAAAAAATGTGCATACAGACGGCGTATTGGCAAGGAGTGGAAGTAAAATTCTTCCCCACTAATGTTTTCTGCGAAAACGGTCAGATTATTGTTAACCATCCGATCAACTCGGATGAATATAATGATAAATTTGTACCGAATAAGATTAATCTTTCAGCCCTTACTATGGGCCAAAAAGAAAGAATGAAAATTATTAATCAGTTAAAAAAGATGCAGAAAAAGAAAGAAAATGCCAAATTAAAAAGGAGTTAAATTTTTTAAAAGGACAAAGAGAAATTTTTTAAAAAAGCCTTGTTAATCTAAAACAAGGCTTTTTATTTATATTTATCTATTTTAATCACCAGTTTCTATCTTCTCTTAACAAGCTAGTTAATTCATTTAAACTGCTAATTTTAATTAACCGCAACTGATCACCTTTATACTTCGTGCCCACCGGAACTACAGCTTTTTTGAAACCTAGCTTTTCAGCTTCCTTTAACCTCTGTTCTAAACGAAAAACTGGACGTAATTCAGCTCCTAAACCAAGCTCCCCTAATACAAGTAGTGCTTCTGGCAAAGATTTATTTAAATATGAAGAGATTATTGCCGCACAGACTGAAAGATCTAAAGCTGGATCACTAATTTTTAGGCCACCAACTACATTTAAAATAATATCTCTAGTCATTAAATTAATATTTTCTTTTTTAGCAATGACTGCTGCCAATACTTGTAAACGATTAAGATCAAAACCACTAGTTTTCCTTTGCGGATAGCCAAACACTGTCTTAGTTACCAAAGCTTGAATATTAACTAAAAAAGGCCGACTACCCTCTAAAATACAGCCAATAGCTGATCCAGGAATAGACATAGTGCCTGACCCTAAAAAAACAGAACTTGGATCCTTGGCTTCAATAAAACCAGCCCCTGTCATCTCTAACACTCCTAACTCATTAACCGAGCCGAAACGATTCTTGCTGGTCCTTAATAGACAATAATTGCTCCCTGGCTCATTCTCCAGGCTAAGAACAGTGTCTACAATATGCTCTAATGACTTAGGTCCAGCAATCTGACCATCTTTAGTAATATGACCAATTAAAAGAATACTAATCCCATGCTCTTTAGCAATTTCTAAAAATTTGATTGCCACCGCTCTAATCTGACTCAAACTACCTGCCTCTTGAGGAATCATGGAGGAATAGACTGTTTGGATAGAGTCAACTACTATCAAGCCTGGTTTCATTTTTAAAGCCGTAGCACTAATCTTCTCCACACTAGTCTCACCTAAAAATCTCAAATTAGCGAAGTCCAACTTAAGTCTTTCTAAACGAGACTTAACTTGGATAGCTGATTCTTCGCCACTAACATACAAAATATTAGTATTTCGAGCTAATGCATCAGCCAATTGAGCTGCCAAAGTACTCTTGCCAATACCTGGCTCACCACTTAGAAGTAAAAGAGAACCTGGCAATAGACCACCACCCAAGACTCGATCTATTTCTTGCCAACCAGTGGTCAGCCGATTAACTAGCTCATTTTTTATAGTCCTTAGATCGATTGACTCAGCTGCCTCTATCATATTAGCTTCATTTTTTTTCTCGCTTTGAGCATCTAAAATACCCTCTACTAAAGATCCCCAAGCGCCACACTCTAAACAACGCCCACTCCACTTAGGAAATTGGGCGTCGCAATTTGAACAAGAATAAATTTTTTTTAAAGCCATAAGCTATTTGAGCCAGTAGGCGCCATCAACTAGCCATTGATTATTTTCTTTAATAAAAGTCAAACGCAAATCTTGATTGTAAATTTCTTCTCCATTAACAGCACTAACTTCTCTTCTTTGTGTATTAACTATGATTTCAGCTGTTCCAGGTTTGTCTTCAAATTTCTTAACCTCCGTACTGATTGCCCAGGTGGTCATGCCATAATAATTTCCGTCATAGGGGTTATCTTGACGTATCTTATCTACATAACCACGAGCCCAATCTCTCATAGAAGCAGTCATAAAAATATTTATATCATCATAATTGGAATAATTAGATTGGTTGGAATAAGATCCTAAGCGCTCTGCAAAAGCAGAAGAAATTTTAGCCAAATCAGTCTGATTTATTTGATGTTCATCTTCTTGGCTAATATCATATACAGTCCGCTCACGTGGACGGTCACCTGGCGTCTCATCATCTGGTTCCACAATCGGAAGTTGTCCTGCAGGAAGTTCAGGCTCATTAATTATCTGACCAGGGATTCGCGGACCTTTCAAGAAAAAGAAATAGATAATGGTGACAATTAATAATAATCCTATAAGAATTATTATTAAGCTAGTTTTTTGTTGTTTATTCATATTGATTATAGTTGACCATCGGCCAAGCTATCGTTAAATTCTTTTTTAGCTTCTTCTATTTCTAGCAATTGTCGTGGGTCAGAAGTTATTAATTGATCTTCTGCATAAGAAGCAACCACCTTCATCGCCACATGTTTATTACCAGCAAAAAATATTCCCTCACCAATACCACATTCAAGTAATAGGTATTTTTCACCTTCAGTTAATAAGAAAGTTTTTTGCACTAAATCAATTGCTGCTGAAGATTGTTTAAGGAGAATTTGTAAAGAAGAGTTAGTCACAATTGCCTTGCCATAAGGAGAATTCAAAAAGTCATTTACATCTTGAGTAATAGTTGTTACTCCTAAATAATATTTACGACACCGTTTTACTAGGGCAAAAATAAACTTAGCACTATCTTCGTGTTGCATCATCCACCAAGCTTCATCAATGACTAAGATGCGTTGGCGCATCTCACTTCGCACTATGTTCCAAATATAATTAATAATAGTGTAAATTGCTAACGGACGCAATTCATCTTCTAAATCACGAACTGAAAAACAGACTAACTGGTTATTCATTTCTACATTAGTCACATTATTAAGCAAGCCTGAGAAAGTGCCTTCAGTAAATTTCTTTAATCGTAAAGATAGTTCAGATCCACCTTCCATACCATCAAGCACCTGCTCAAAATCAGACATAATTGGCGGATCAATCGAAGATAAGTCAGCGTCAGGAGTAATATCCTTCTTAGCATAAGTCTCCAATAATGCCCGATCTACCACCGAGTCTTCATCATGATTTAAATTACCTAACATCAAACGAACCAAACCTTTTAGAGTAATAACGGCACTCCGAATAATATCTTTTGGTTTAGACTCTCCACCAAGAGCTCTTGGTAAATCAAAAGGATTAAGCTTATTTTCTGAAGCTAAAGAAATATTGATATATGTACCACCCACAGCATCCGACAAATGTTTATATTCTGATTCAGGGTCTATTACAATTACTTCTGCCCCTAACATCAAAGATCTTAAAATCTCTAACTTAACCGCATAAGACTTACCAGCACCAGAAGTAGCAAAAACAACTGAATTAGCATTTTGTAAAGAAAAACGATCAAATAAAATCAAGCTATTATTATGACGATTAATGCCATAAAGTATGCCTCTATCTGATGTCAGTTCACTAGAGATGAAGGGAAAAGAAGAGGCGATTGGTGAAGAATTCATGTTAAAAGTGACAAATAGCTCATCATTAGCTAGGGGTAACGTAGAATTAAAGCCTTGTTCAGCTTGAAAGTAAACCCTCTTGGAAAAAACTAAGCGAGAGCCTAAAATATCTTCTACTTGATCAGAAGTACGATCTAAGTCCTCAAGCTCGTCCGCATATAAAGTTACATATAGCGAAAATTGAAACAGCTTTTCTGTCCCTTGAGTTAATGCGTCGCGTAAATATTCAATATCACGTAAAGCTGTTTCTCTCAAAGGGTCACGAGCTGCTCCTTTTTCCGCATCAGACATAATTTGTGCCTCTAACGAACCAACTTTATTCCTTAGCTGCTTCAAATATAAAGAACTTTTCACTGGATAAAAAAACATGGATACATCAAAAGTGGAATTTAAATTAATAATTGGAGCAAACCAGCCAACACTAATATAACGTGGATAAGCAATAACAAAGATGGTTCGCACAAACTTAGGACCTAACATTAAATACCGAGGATTAACTTTAAAGCTGGCTGGAGAAATTATGTCGCGTACTGTTAAAACACCTTGACGAAAAGCTTTTTCTCCTTCGATAATATCTTTTGTTAACTCAGGATTATCTTCTATCTCTAAATCAGCTACTTTATTTTTTGATCTAAAAGAAACATTAGCGTCTAAACTAATTTTTTCCTTAGATTTTTTTCGTTTAAAATTTACCATACGCCCAATTAAATTCAATTTACTCGTAATTTATTAATATCAGCTAAAGGCTGATTTTTAGCAGTTTCTGGATTATATGTTCTATAATATAATTCAATTAACCCTTGTGTGTCTAGACGAGCCACGCTTACTCCCATAGAGCTAAGACCTCCAGCCACGCTGTCTAAACGGCGTTCCATCATTTCTTGATATCTTTTAAAACTTTTCTCTTTTAATCTAATTGAAGTAGCTGGTTTTAAAGCTTCTCCCAACGAGGAAAAAAACCCTTTCTTTTTATCTGCAACTGGATTATATGGGACTACTACAAAAAATCGTTTATTCATAATCATGCCCATTGAAGTCAATTCTTTAATATACTCAATATACTCTGATGTTTGCAATTTCAGTAATTTATTAATCTGTTGTTTTTCTTTTTCTTGCAAGTAGTTAATATAGTTATCAATGTCTAGCTCCCTAGACTGAATAACTATTTCCAGCATAAAGCTTAGATTGTTCAGAAACATCACATAAGAATTAATAACCGCATTCTGTTCATCCTCACTCTTTAAAGCAAAATTAATACTAGAAACTAAAAGTACTGCCCTTAGAGTCCCGTCTCTCATAATTACTATATCATCCTTAATCTCAGCAATATCTAAATATTGTTGAGTAGAGACATTTATTTTATTACTAACTAATTTATTTGCCGACATAATCTTATTTATTCTTCATAATCTTCACCGCGATAACGACCCTGAGTGTCTACTACTAATGACAGCTCAGCCAAACGGGAAGAATGATAGACTGTTTTTATAGGAGCTTGATCTTCTCTTTTAATTATCACTTCTTTATCTTCTTGATAATTAGTTTCTATTTTATGATTCCAAACTCTTAGATTAGGCTTCCTTAAATTTTGAACAACATTGAGCAAAAATAAATGAAAATTACGACCATTGACTTTAGCAAAAGCAAAAACAACAGAAATAACCAGAACAAGAAAACCAATCACCAGAAAGCTTGTAAAATCAAAAATTTTATAACTAATACCTATAATAATCGCTGCCACTACTAAAATCAAAAATTGCCTAGTAGTGATTGGGCCAATAATTTTACTCTCAACATCTATAAATTGAGGCACGGTAAATTGTTGCATATTAAAATAATAACTTATTATTCATTTCAACGATAGCGATTATTTCCGATTTACTCAAACCAATTTGTTTTCGTTCATCTCTTAACTCTAGCAGTTCATCAACAGTAATGCCATTAATTACTGCGTCTTGCAATAATTTAACATAACTTCTATTAACTGGGCTTTGACGCCAAGCTTGAACCCCTAGAATCATCTTATCATAACCATCTTTCTTTAAAATTTTAATTTTACTAATTATTTTGCTAGTTATTTGTTCTGGATCATCACCTAAACGTCTAAAATTAGTTAAATCTAAATACCGCAATTCTTCAAGTGGTCCCATCACTTTTGGCCTTACCTTGACATCATGCATTTTTAATCGACTACTACTTGAGGCTGCTGGACGAGACTTCATTTGCGATTCAAGTGCCGCTGCTTTAACCATTGCTTCTAAATGACTACTCTTCATGTTAGCTAGGGGTGATTTATCAACCCTATTCTTTGACTTTTTAGATTTAAATAATTTTGAAAATAAACCATTAGAGGTTTTCTCTTTTTTAGGACTAGATTTTTTGAAGCTATTCCTATCATCAATCTCTTCTGGTTTTAGCTTGTCCACTTGTTCAATTTTTTCTGGGTCCAAAGTTGTCTTAATATCTGAAACTCTAGCTAATTCAGGCTCAAGATCAACTGATTTTGGCACAGCTTCAAGTGATACTACTTCATCACTTTTAGGAGTGTGAGAGTTAGCCTCAATCTGTAATTTATCCGCTGGAGCCTTTAAACCTAATATCTTATCTGGTGCTTCTAATTCATGACTCGGATCTAAGGGTTTCTCTTGAACTTTGAATTTATCAACCAGTTGACTCGGTATCTTTAAGTTTCCTTGTTCTAAATTTTCCTTCAAACTATAGGCACTAGCCGCATCATTTCTATTAATTAACTGATCAATTTCTGCCTGAGCCTCAACACTAACTAAGTTGGATATATTTGAGAAATCTTTAGCCTGGTCCTGAGTCATACTAATTTCTTTTGCCTCTGCTGTCTGATCTTTAGGCTGTAATAGATTAAGCAATCTTTCAGCCATATTCTGATCTAAACCAATGCCACCTTGATCCACTGGCCTCTCCAAAGCAGCTCGAGCATCAATCTTACTCCGTACCCCTTTCTTATAAGTCAACAATATATTGCGACTACGAGTTAAAAGCTCTTGACTAGCTAGAATAATATTATTCTCTTTCATTAAAATTTCTAAATCTTTTTCTTCGGGGGTCATTAATGCTGGCGCTCTTAAACCTAAATAAGTAATTAATGAAAAAAATAATTTTTCTTTTAATTCATCAGTTAAAGCTCTAGCTTGAAGTGGCTCTAAACCCATTTCACTAGAAAGATATTTTGGCAGATCTTTAAATAATATTTGTTTAACCATTATCTGCATGGTTATCATTGCTAGGTTGATTCCATATTTTTTCTCTAAAGACGCTAAAATCTCCATGGCCCGCGGTGAAGACACTTTTTCTTTTAATTCTTTTGGTAGTTTATTAAATTGTTGCAAATAATCAAACATGAAACCAAGACTTATACTAAGCTTAATAATACAAAGACAAACTATTTCGATTACCTATATTTTAGCATATTTATTTATAAATTGAAAAGCTAAGAGAATAAAGTAATAATAAAAAAATGATTTTATTTTCTGAAGTTAAAAAACTCCAAATTGGAGTTTTTTAACTTTCATTTATCTAAAGAATTAATCTATTTTTTCTTATCTAAACGGCCAATTTCTTCCTTAATCGCCTTATACTCCAAGCTATCTCGACTATAATCACTAAGCATGTTTTGTAACACTATTTTTATATTAGCCACATCACTTAAATTAGGTTTAAAATTATCTTCATTAACATCACTTTGTTCTTTTTTAATTCCTGCCTTAGATGAGATTACTCCTTGCAACTCTGCTACTTTTTGTTTAACTGTTTCTGCTTCAAAAGGGAGAATAGCCCAACTCTCAATTGGGACCTTATCCATGCTATCAGGAAAGAAAACTAGATTACGATATGTTTTCAAAACTTTAGTTAATATTTTCTTTTCTCCTGGATTCAAGCTCACTTTATTATCTAAAAAATTAATATATTTAGCTAGAATAAAAGTATCAAAAATATCGCTACCATGATAGCTAATAAAATCTTTCAACCAGTTTTTTACCGTACCCCGGTAGGACCTTCCATCAACAATCACATTAGAGGCGGAAATCAATTCTTCATTATTAAGTAAAAGGTTAATTAATCTATCTTCCAATAAATCGTCTACATCCATGGCTGCAAAAGCACTAATATTAAAAGCTTGAATAGTTTTCTCATCTTGCAATAAGGTCGGAATAAGTTGGCTATCAAATATATCTTCAACTTGAGCTGCATTATATTTAATTATTTCTGGTACCGCCACTTCATCAGCTAAAACATCAATAAAAGAGTCTAAACTAGGACCAATTTCAGCGTCAAAAGCTGGATAGATAAGCACTTCATACAACCGATCAGTAATATCTTTAGCCTTCTTCCTGGTAATAGAAAATTTCGCCACCAAATAATCTGGGCCATTATTAAAATCAAGCTCATTAATGATCAACAGAATAAGATAAAAAGACAAAGAAACATCAAACTCTTTTTCAAGTTTTTTAATCTTTTGATAAGCTTCGTCACCACCTAGTTTTTCTCTTATACCAGTTGGTAAGGATTGAAATTTTTCTAAACATTCAGCAATATAATTCATATCTCTAAAATATATAATTTAAACTATTTATTCTTTATCTTGTGTTACTTGTGTTAATTGTTGCAAGACAGAAACTAATGCAGAATCTAATTCTACTGGACCTGGTTTTGTATCTTTCAAGATTCGCCCTATAGCTCCTAAAGCTTTCATTTGACCGGCATCTCCGCTTTTAATAGCTTGCTGAATACTTGCAAATGCACCAGAATAATTTTGACCGCCAGATGGATCTATTCTACCAATAAATTCTTTAAATTCTTTAAAAGTTGCATTTAATTCAGTCAAGTCAATCTTTTGCTCTACTAGCTTGTCCGCTCCTTCCTCACCTGCGCCTTCCTTACCCTCTCCAGTAGTCGATGTGCCCTCTACTTCTCGTTTTAATTCTTCAGTTTGAGTTAAAGCTTTGCCTTGCTCCATTTCCAGAACTTTTTTTGCTCTACTTCCAGCTTCATTCTTTGACCTATCAGCAATATTAGCTGACATTGCTTTTAAGATATCATCGTTACTTGAGCCGCCCTCCTTCATCGCTTTAGCCAATTCTGTAATCTCTGAAATATGACTACCGCCAGTTTCAGCATTTCGACCATACAACTTAGCGTTCATCAAAGCTACTGCAATACCTTCAGCTAGTCCTTCATCTTCAATACCACCTTTATGAACCGCTTCATGATAGACACTTGTTAATTTAGCTTGACGACCAAAATTAGCACTAGCTGAATTAATGGCCATCATACCTGAATCATTAAAACTACCATCTTTTATTTTTTCATCCGCTCGATCAAAACTAGCTGATTTTTTCGTATAATCATCATCTGAGATTTCATTATTATTATGAGCCTCTTCTAATTTTCCCCGAGCTTCATTAATTAATTGAGAAAGAGCAGCGCCAAATTGAGCCATATCTTTAGGTTCTACAAAAAATCCTTCAGCAGAAGCATCGACAGCAAAGCCTTGTTCCTGTAATTTGTTGAAATCTAAGCCAACCGCCTCATGACCTTCTTTCAACTCACCCTTTTCACCACCGCCCATTGAGTCAACATATAGTTTTCCATCGCCTTGTTGTCCTTGCTGATCGGTTTTACGATATGAGATGGCATTTTCTCTATGATTTTCATAAGTATTTAACTTATCAGAATCACCTATTTTTCCTGCTTGGCCATCTAGTGCAGCTATAATACCAGCCAAACTACTAACATCATCTCCTGCCTTATCACTAGCAGCAATGTTTTCCGACAATAGATTTAGTTTTTCTACGAATGCTGGATTAGGCCTAGCATTATGGTCGTAAGAATTAATTTCAGTCTCTAAATTAGCCCTTGCTTGAGGAGCATCCCTATTATCTGGGTTTGTTAATTGAGTAACCACTGACTTATGCCTAGCTGTTTGACCTGAACTAGAACCAATGGCTCCCTTATCAGCGCCTGCCAAATAACTTGTATTCTTTGCCATTCGATCAACTTGATTACGGCCAAATTGATTATCCTTCGCCATGTCTTCAGCTGCTTCACTGGTAAGCCCAGTAAAGCCAGCGGCAAATTGATCTAAAAATCTGTTAATCGAAGCCGTGAATGACTCACCCTTACCCTCTGTTATTTTTAGATTTTCTTTAGCTCCCTTAACGCCTAATTGAGATTCTGTTAATTTTGCTTTTGCTTTCACTACATCTGGAGCTTGTTCATTGCCATTATTATCCGCTAATTCTTTTGTATATTCATTTTGAACTTTTACTAAATTATCCTGTTTTTTATTCACTTCTTCTTTAGCTCCTCTAACTGCATTGTCCCGTTTGTTTCCAGTAAATTTTTGAAGGAGGCCAAAACCAGCTCCAAGAGCGCCACCAATAGCAGTCCCCAATACGGGCGCTACAAAACTACCAAGAGAAGCTCCTATTATTGCTGAAGAGGACACATTCGCCACCGCTTGAGATCTTCTCTTGTCTTTGTCATCTTCCTTATCGCCTTTCCTATTACTTCTAAAAGTATTAGCAAACTTATCCGCGGTTTCATCACTCGCCCCCATCGAACGTAAGAACTTCTTTCTCTTGCCTACCTTTCGCTTACGATGATCCTCACGTAAATCCTTTTTCAAATCTAAACCTACGTCCCCAATTTTAGAAAGACTAGAAGAAACACCCATTTTCTTAGCAACTTTAGTTTTACCAAGCTTCTGAGCAGCTCCTGAAGCCAGACCTAAAGCTGTCATGCCAGCTACTCGGCCCGCACCTTTAGCTCTATTTTTAGCAAAATTACCAGCGCCACTCGTAACGCTAGAAGCCATCTTGTTAATCTTAGCCATTCCTTTGCCAGCAATACTGCCAGCTGCTCCACCAGCCTCCTGAGCCATTTTCATGCCACCAATTAACATCCCAACCCCCATAATAAACTTAATGAGCACACTTGGTTTAGAAGCTTCAGATCCATTACTAGGAGCATCAGCTGTTAAATCTTCATTGTCTGCTGAACTAATAAATTCTATGTTTTGATCATCCTTAGTAGTTGCTAAGTGCTCTTCAAAATTAGGCCCGGTATTAGTCTGCAAAGTAGCAAAAGATAGCCAGATAAAGAATGCTAGCACTGGACCAACAATCAGGTTTTCGGTAAAACCCTTCCACCACTTAGAAGCATATTGCGCTCCACCAGGAAAAGCTTGTAAAAGATAGGCTAAAGGCGACAAAACAACATAAATCCAGATCATGACAATCCGCATAGCTAAAATCATAGTCATGGTGGTGAGGACTACTAGAGCAATGATTATGTAAATAAGCCCTAAAATATAAGCACCAATTATATTCCAAGCCCCTCCATCAGCAGCAGTAACTGCCGCTTTAATCCCTAACATCTCAACGAAATTGCCTCCCGCAATATCCCGAAAAGAATTAACAAAAGTTAACATTACTACCTGAGCAATGTCAATCAATAAACCACAAATTGTTTTTGAAAAATTAATTAAAACAGCCATTAAGATTAGTCTTGGTAGCCATTTCTTGTAATTATAAGACTCAATATGCAATATTGTTGCAAAAGAGATTATTAATAAAATAACAACAAAAAACATGTTTGATAAATCACGCACAACTTCCCAGCCATTCTTAACTGCTTCAGGGCTAATAAAGTCTTGATACTGAGCTATCGCCAAAAGAACCCTCATTACTAAAATTACAATTTGCCCCACCGCCCAAATTAAAGCGCCTAATATACCACCAATAATATCACTAACCCAATTAGCATAAACTGGCTGAGCAATTAAAAAACTGCTAAGCACTACTAAGAGTGCTACAGCAATAATTTTTTTATTAACTTTAAATTTTAACTTTGCGTTTAAACGCATAGATTATAGATAAAAAAATAATTATTCTATATATTTTTCGTAAACATTGATTTTAAAAGATTTTCTACCCAACTCCACGCAAGTCCAAATAACTGAGCAGCAACTGCCAATGGATTATTGACTGCTTCAGCTAAGAGAGAAATGAATGAGGCAATTAAAAGAAAAATAAAAAACCAAATAACACTAAGAAACAAAACGAGCATTATTATTAGTATGCTATATTTACGACCCACCTTATCTCGCTCTGCCACGGTCATACCTGGCTTCTCTCTCATCTCTGAACCTAAGGGGGCAAAAAGTCTATTACCTAAAATATTTTTCACGAACATGTGGAAATACACATACAATGAAGAGATCCCCCAAGAAGAAAGAAAAATCCTCCCATATAACGTAGTTTTCAATAATTTACTGGTGCCAAAACTAAGACTTGTTTCAGATTCTGGTCCTTTTTTCTCTTCTTGTTCGTTTATGGCTGTCCTTTTCGCCTCAGCCGGGCTAACTGCATTGTAACCGCCCCCTTCATTTGCATTTTCACCTCTTTGCGCCATTATAATATTACCCTCTAACTCAGCTGGCTCATCAGTTGATTCATCAGCTTCATTAGCTGGTGGATTTCGATTTTGCAAAAGCTGATCATTGACTGAAGCCATAAAAATATATTAAAACCATTAATTACATTATAGCCTAAACAAGATAATTTTAAAACTAATAAGTCGCTAATAAATTATTGTTAATAAAATTATACACTAAAAAAAATAATAAAGAAAGAAAATAAAGGAGAATAAAGGAGAAAAAGAAAATAAAACAGATGCTTTTAATTATTCAACGCCCTTTCAATTTATGATAAACATTTCAATAAAAACCTCTATAAAAACCTCCAGTCTTTACATTTAACAACTAGTTAGTTAAAGTTAGCTTATAAGCTTAAAATAATATGATTAATGGATTAACCACTATTATCAATCAAATATTTCCCACCGACCTAGAAGATGAGTCAATAATATTGAATCGCTATCCAAAACGGGAAATACCAGAAACTGCCATGGTAACTAGAATTGCCCCCAGTCCAACTGGCTTTGTTCATCTAGGCAGCCTTTATGCTGCTCTCATATCTGAACGCTTTGCTCATCAAACAAACGGCATTTTTATTCTACGCATTGAGGATACAGATAAAAAAAGAGAAGTAATTGGCACAGCCAATCTTTTTGCAAGTACCTTAGAACAATACCGCCTAAAAATAGATGAGGGTTTGTTAGCTAATGGTCAAGAAAAAGGTAATTATGGTCCATATAGACAAAGTGAGCGAGCAGAGATATATCAATCTTTAGCTAAAAAATTATTACTAAAAGACCAAGCCTATCTTTGCTTTGCTAGTCCTGAGGAATTAGAAACTATTAGGACCAAGCAAGAAGCCTTAGGAGAACGTAGCGGCTATTACAACCAATTTGCCCTTTGGCGAAATAGAAGTTTGGATGATATTAACGAAGCTCTAAATAAAGGATTAAAACCAGTGATTCGCCTTAAATCAACTGGCAATTTTAATAATCGAATAAAAATTAATGATTTAATCTTAGGTAACCGAGAGCTTCCCTGCAATGATCAAGATATCATTCTCATCAAGGCTGATGGACTACCAACCTATCATTTCGCCCATGCCGTCGACGACCACTTAATGGGCACCACTCACGTCATTAGAGGTAATGAATGGTTTCCTTCACTGCCTTTACACTTAGAGCTATTCCAAGCTCTAGGTTTTAAAGCTCCCCAATATGCTCATTTAGCTCCAATCCAAAAATTAGCTGACGGCAAAAAAAGGAAGCTTAGTAAACGGCATGACCCAGAATCAAATTTGGAATACTTTAATGTAATTGGCTATCCTAAAGAAGCATTAATTGAATATCTACTTAACTTAGCTAATTCCAATTTTGAAGACTGGCGCCGAACAGAAGCTAATTTAGGCTACCAGGAATTCAAATTAAGTTGGAAAAAATTAGCTAAATCTAATGGGCCACTATTTGATATTAAAAAGCTAGACAATATTAGCAAAGAAATAATCTCTAGACTTGATGCCCAAGCTATCTACCAAGAAGTTTTATCCTGGGCTAAATCATATAAACAAGATACTCTAATTAAAATCTTAGAAAGCGATCCAGATTATGTGCTTTCTATTCTCAATATTGAAAGAGCTGGAGCTATTAAACCCAGAAAAGATTTAAGTAAATGGTCAGAGTTAGAACATGAAATTAACTATTTCTATGCACCAGTAATAGCTATTAATCAAGAGCTCCTATCAAATACTTTAAAACAATTAAATGGCGTCAAACCAAAAGATATTATTCAAGATTTCTTAGCAACTTATAGCCTGGAAGATAATCAAGAAATCTGGTTTGAGAAATTAAAGAAAGTCGGTCTTAGATATGGCTTTGCTCCCAGTCTAAAAGAATATAAACAAGCTGAGAGTAAGTATAAGGGACAAATAGGTACAATCGCCCAACTATTACGTCTCCTGCTCACTGGACGCCAACAAAGCCCCAATTTAGCTGAAATAATGAGAGTCTTAGGAGAGAAAAGAATAAAAGAAAGATTAAAAGTTCACTTTTAAAAACAGATAGCTCCAATTACTAAGAAGCTTAATCTTAAATACTTAAAACAAGGCTTCAAACCAAAAATTCGCCATATCCTTAAACAGCTCCAAAGATCTTTA
>CAYURA010000017.1:0-17179 GCA_964446775.1 uncultured Gammaproteobacteria bacterium
GGATGAGAACCTGGTGTCCTAACCATTAGACGAAGGGACCTGCTCTATTTGGCTTTTAGCTCTAGGATGTCACTATTGCCTTTTAAAAATTCGGAGGCGGATAAAGCGTTCCGATTTTCACGCTGTAATTTTAGTATATGTAAATCATTTTGTCCACACCTGAGAAAAAGCTCTTTATCCTCTAGGTGAAAAGAACCGATATGTAGATTGTCTTGCCCTCCTTCTGTTTTTTTATTTTCCCTAATTCTTAGCTTAGCAGCCAATATTTTTAACTTTTCTCCATTGCTGAGCTCTAGGTAAGTTCCTGGCCAAGGGTAATAGGCTCTGACTTTTCTGTCTAGTATCTCTGCGCTTAAACTGGGGTCTAATTTAGCATCTTCTTTCTTAATTAAGCTTACATAAGTCGCTTGACTATCATCTTGAGCAATGGGCTGAAGTTTTTTATTTAGATAATCAGCGATCGTTTCTAAGAGCAGGTCGGCCCCCATCTGGGATAATGTATCATGTAGGTCATCAGCAGTCTCAGTACCCGCTAATTTAAGCTCTCTCTGCCTTAAAATAGGGCCAGTGTCCATTTTAGCGTCTAGTTTCATGATAGTTACTCCAGTCTTTTCGTCACCGTTTAAAATAGCTGCTTGCAAGCAAGATGATCCGCGATATTTTGGTAAGAGGGAAGCATGAATGTTTAAGGCACCATACTTAGGAATATCTAAAATACTTTGCGGGATGATTTTACCATAAGCAATGACAATAATAAGATCAGGCTCTAATTCTTTAATATTTTCTAACTCTAAGCTTAATTTATCTGGTTGATATACTGGAATTTGCTGCTCTAAAGCAATTATTTTAGTGGGTGCTTGCTGAATCTTTTTACCCCGGTTAGCGGCTTTATCTGGTTGACAAAAAACAGCTTGAATTTCAATATTTTCTGATTCAATCAACTTCTTCAAAGTTGGGACAGCAAAATCAGGGGTGCCCATGAAAATAGTCTTAATTTTTTTCTTCATATTATTATTTCTACTTATTTACCTCATTTATTGTTTTTTTAAGAAATTATAGTATACTTGAGCTATAATATATCTTTGTATATGATTATTTCTTTAGTTAATACCTTGCTTGCCTTCGCTCAAGAGATTGGTTATTGGGGGGTCGTCTTTTTGATGACCCTTGAGAGTTCTTTTATTCCTTTCCCTTCTGAATTAGTTATCCCTCCAGCAGCTTATTTAGCGGCTCAAGGGAAATTAAATATCTATTTAGTTATTGGAGCTGGTGTTCTTGGTAGCTTGCTTGGCGCGCTGTTAAATTATTTTCTTGCATATTATTTAGGCCGTCCGCTAATTTATCGTTTAACAGAAAAAAAATGGGCCCGTTTTTTCTTAATTAAAAAAAAGCAGATACTTAAAGCGGAGAGCTTTTTTAGTCGCTATCAAAGCGGGTCTACTTTTTTTGGTCGTTTAATTCCTGTGATTAGACAACTTATTTCTTTGCCAGCAGGATTTATTAAGATGCCTTTGTTTCGTTTTATTCTCCTTACCTTTCTTGGCTCTTTAATCTGGACATTTATTTTAGCTGCTTTAGGCTATTTTTTCGGGGCTAATGAAGAATTATGGCAATTGTATTATCAAGAAATTTCTTATGTAATAATAACTCTATCAATCATATTTGTGGTTTTTTTAATCTATCGCTCACGTAAGAAAAAATAGTTTTTAATTAGCTAGACGGTCGATGAATAGAATGCCATCAAGGTGATCTATCTCATGTTGGATTACTCGTGCGAGGTATTCATCTGCCTGAATTTTCTTTTTCTTCCCTTTAGGATCAAAATATTGAGAAGTTATCTTTACATGTCTTTCAACGGGGCCAAATATAATATCGCCTTTTTCATCAACTACTGACAGGCATCCTTCCTCAGCAATTTTTGTTTTATAGGATCGGCGAGTAATGACTGGATTTATCATCACTATATTTTTTTTATTTGTTTGGGCAATAACTATTATTCTCTCACTGTGGTCTACTTGTGGTGCGGCTAAGCCAGCGCCATCCTTCTCTTTCATAGTTAACTCTAAATCAATAATGAGTTGTTTAAATTTTGGGTTATTTAACTTGCTTAAAGGCACTTCTTTAGCTTTAAGACGTAAACTTGGGTGGGGATTGTAGATTATAGTCAGGATTTTAGGGGTCATATATAGATTATTTTTTTTCATTTTTATTAATTTTTGTTTCATTATCCGGATAGGTAGCGCAAATCTTAAAAAAATATTTCCAAGCACTGTCATTATGACACAATTCTTTGGTGTCATTTAAGGCTCTTTCAATTAAGTGTGGTGGTAAATCTTTACAGAGTTTAAAAACAGAGTTGCGTTTAAAGTTAGGAATATGTAATTCTTTAATTATTCTTAAAGCTAAATCTTGCCAGGGATAGGCTGGGACTTTTTGTTTTTGTTTGGCTTTAATTATTTCTGCTAAGTTTTCCATATTATATTTGGGCCACTTGGAGATCAAAAAACATGCTTAAATAGCCAATGCCAAAATCATCTTGATAGGCTAGAATTTTAGTTTGATAGGTATTTCCAATTATCCCAAGCTGTAGAGAAATTTGTTTTAAACTCCTATCCTGTAGTTCAATTTCTTGGCTTTCTTCAATTTTCAAAACTTTTTTATAAGCATCATCGGCTTTAGTTAAATATTCTATCAATTTATTGTCAAAGCGGCTAGCTTTTGGTAAATAGCCATTAAGGGAATTCTTTTTAAGGCGGCTAGATAGAGAGCCAGAGGCAATGATTGAAATTTTCTCTGGCCGGTCTTGTAATGCTTCTCTTATTTTCTGGCCAGCTTCATAATGGGCAGCTTTATTTAAAATATTACTTGTATAGATGACTAATATTTTTAATTTTTTCATTTCTTCCCCTAACATATATAAAGGAATTCCGCTACCAGCATCTAAATTCTCAACGCTAATTAATCTAACAGCCCTTTCTGCTCCAATTGCTTGATAGATGCTATCAGCTACACCTAAGGCTGGATTATAGGAGCGTTTTTCGGCGATATGTCCAAAGTCACTGAAATCAAGACTAAGGGTTGAGGCTACATTAAGGGCAATCCTTTTTGATGAATATGGATTTTGTTTAGAAATAATAATTAGTGTTTCAATTTCAGCACTCCTCAATAATTCTGCTAACTCTTGATAGGCTAGAGTGGTCTTATTCAATATTTTACTATTTTCTTTACCAATATCTGGCAATAATAGGGGGCAGGGTGGTAAAAAAGCGCTATTTATTATAGGCATAAGCTTATTTTATTTATCAGATTCAATTATTACTAAATATTGACATATTATCAAATTAATTGCAAATTAAAAAGCTCCAGTTATTAAACTGGAGCCCTGTTTTAAATATTAATCAAGTGCTATTTTAATGGGGTCTCCTTGAGGATAGAGGTATAGTAGTTGAGGGGATACAGTAATAATGTTATTCCATTTATAGCCAAGTGACTCAAAGTCATCACCTCTTAGAAAGGCTTGTTTTTTTCCGTCAACGATTAAATAAACCGTACTAGCAGCACTAGACTTGAGTAGTTCTCCATTGTCAAACAGGATTGGACTAATTTTTTCGTATTTATCAATTTCTTCGTCACTAGCTTTAATTATCTTTTTATTCTTGAACATGGTATCTAGGAAAATACGGTCAATTATTGGTGCTTTTTTGCCATCTTTTACAAAGAAGACGCCTCCATTACGTGGATCTTGGAGTAGCGCTCCAGTGGGGTAAATAGAGTCATTGCTTAGAAGAGCCCCATCTTTATAATAGCTTAAATCTTGAGAACTACTATTGATTATCTCTGCTGGATTAAAGCCAAACTGCTTGATAAGACTTGGCTGGCTGAATTTCCTTTTTTCGTCATTAACTATTAGATAGATATCTCCATTAGGATCTTGAACTAGAGTATAATTTGCTAAGCTAATGGGATTACCTTTTGCGTAGGCGTCCAATTCAATTGGATCAACGACAATAATCTTATTAATGTCATAACGGGACACAAGAGCTGATTTACTTAAGAAAGGTCTCTTCTCGCCATTTTGAATTAACCATACACCCGCTTCACCTCTTCCTTGTAATAGTGACCCATTAGGGTAATGTGAGTTTCTAGTCGGAAAATATCTTTGATAGAGTTTATAGACGTTATAATTACCGTTAAAAACATGTGGTGTGTAGTTATATAAGGCGGCTGTCGCTTGATTAGCAATAGTTACTGTCATTCTTTCTTGGGAGATAGTGCCATAAGGATTAGTGAAAGAATAGGTTCCGCCAGCTTTGAAATTATATTTTTGTGGTGACTGCATATAGGCTAAAAATTGTAGGGAAGCACTGTTAATCTGTTTGCCAAAACCTTGATAATATGGATTGCAGGCCCAGTTATCTGGACATCCATAACCAGTAGCCCAATCTAGTTGTCGGGTAGTAGGGTTTGCTTCACTGATTAAACTCTGCTCTTTCTGTAGGAGTATTAACAGAAACTTAGGGTTTACTGTAGTTATTTTACGACATTTAATTTGCTTTTCTGCCTCAGTGGGGTTATCGCTTAAGATTATTTTTTCGCAGTCATAATTATTGTTAGCAGCGTCATAGATAATCTCGGCAGCTGTCTTAATGGTGCCGTGAGCATTAATTGTTTGATAATTAGCTAAAAAACTATTATGTCTCTCTAGAAATAATTGGATTTGGCTTAAACTGAGGCTGTTGTAGTGCATTAATTCAGCATCACTAATAATTAGACTAGGATTGAAATCGGCTTCAATTTCAAAAGCCTGAGTTTTAATCGGGACAATAATAGCTAGAAAAAATAATATAGCTAAAATAATTAAACGTGATTTCATAAAAAATAATTATAGTTAAGCCTTAGTAGTATAATATATTTTTGACTTAGTGCCAAATCATTATAAGCCTATCAAAAAACAATATAAAAACTGGCCCTGAATTGGGTCAGTTTTTATAACTTCATAAATTATTTTTTGACAGTAGGGCTGTTAACCTTAATAGTGATATTATCTTTATTACTTATTTGGGCTGAAACTTTATCACCTTCTTTAATTTTATTCTCAATAATTTGTAAAGCTAGTTCGTCGAGAATGAGGTTTTGAATTACGCGTTTAAGTGGTCGAGCACCATAGCTAATATCAAAGCCTTTTTCAGCTAATAATTTTTTAACATTTTTATTCAAATGTAATTTGATATTTTTAGTTTTTAATCGTTGACTAACTTTTTCGAGTTCTAAATCAACAATCTTATTAAGATCAGCTTCATTTAGATGTTTAAACAGAATAATCTCATCAATTCTATTTAAGAATTCTAATTTAAAGTGATCACGCAGAATTTTATTAATTTTTTCAGTCATTTCAGCTGATCGTTCAGCTATTTTTTTATTTTTTTCCTCTTCACCACCAAAGCCAATTGAATATTGTTTAATTATTTCATTACCTAAGTTTGAAGTCATTATAATAACAGTATTCTTAAAATTCACTATTCGTCCTTTGGAGTCAGTTAATTGTCCATCATCAAGTATTTGAAGCAGCATGTTAAACATATCTGGATGGGCTTTTTCAATTTCATCAAAGAGTAGTACGCTATAGGGTTTTCGTCTAACTTTCTCTGTCAGTTGCCCACCCTCATCATGACCAATATAACCTGGTGGTGAGCCAATCAATTTTGCGACTGAGTGTTTTTCCATATATTCACTCATATCTAAGCGGATTAATGAGTTTTCATTATCAAAAAGAAAATTAGCTAAAGCCTTACCGAGCTCTGTTTTACCTACGCCACTAGGACCAATAAATAGAAAGGATCCAATTGGCTTTTTCTCTTCATTAATACCAGCTCGCGAGCGCCTAATAGCTTTAACTACTGAATCAATAGCTTCATCTTGCCCAACAACTCTTTCTTTTAAAATAGCTTCAGCACCAGCTAAACGTTTTAAGTCATCAGATAGCATTTTATTAACTGGTATGCCGGTCCAGCGCGCTACTACTTTAGCAATATCTTCTTCGTCGACTTCTTCTTTTAGAATGCGTTGGCCTTTTTTTTGTATTTTGATTAGATCTGCCTGCAGTTTATTTATTTTATCTTCTAATTCAGGAATTAAAGCATATTTTATTTTAGCGACTTCAGTTAAGTCGCTCCCTTGTCTTTGACCAATTTCAGCTTTTATTTTTAATTCATCAATCTCTTTCTTATGGGACCTAATATCAGCGATAATATTTTTTTCATTATTCCAATGAAGCTCTATTTGCGTCGTTCTTTCCTTTAACTGGCTTAAATCTTTATTAATACTTTTTAATTTACTTGGTTTGTCATTACTGGCTAATAGGGCTGCTTTATTAATTTCTAATTGTTTAATTTGTCTTTTTAGTTGGTCTAATTCATCAGGCATAGAATCAATTTCCATTCTTAGTGAAGAAGTCGCCTCATCAATTAAATCTACTGCTTTGTCAGGCAGGAAACGATCACTAATATAACGGTTAGACAACTTAGCAGCGGCAATTAGAGCATCATCAGTTATTCGGACACCATGATGAACTTCATATTTTTCTTTAATTCCACGTAACATATTAATGGTATCTTCAATATTAGGTTCATTAACCATAATTGGTTGGAAACGTCTTTCAAGGGCAGCGTCTTTCTCAATATACCTTTGATATTCTTTAGTGGTTGTAGCCCCGATAGTCCTAAGTTCACCACGGGCTAAAGCTGGTTTTAACATGTTAGCAGCATCAACTGCCCCCTCTGACCCCCCAGCCCCAATTAGAGTATGAAGTTCATCGATAAATAGAATAATTTTACCAGATTGTTTTTTTATTTCTTTAAGTACGGCTTTAAGACGATCTTCAAATTCTCCTCTAAACTTAGCACCTGCGACTAAGGCTCCTAAATCTAAGCTAACAATATCTTTATCTTTTAAGTTCTCTGGTACATCGCCAGCTATTATTCTTTGGGCTAGTCCTTCGACTATTGCTGTTTTTCCAGTCCCTGCTTCACCGATAAGGACTGGATTATTTTTTGTTCTTCTTAGTAAGACTTGCATTAGTCGTCTAACTTCGGTATCCCTGCCAATTACTGGGTCTAGCTTTTCTTGACGAGCAAGCTCAGTGAGATTACTTGTATATTTTTCTAAAACTTTAAATTTATTTTCAGGACTAGGATCGGTGATTTTTTCATCTCCTCGTATCTCTTTCAAAATAGCTGAAACTTTTTGATATTCAACTTTAAAATTTAAGAGCACCATTTGAGCAGGGGAGCTAACACCAATTAAGGCTAGTAGAATATGTTCGGTTGAGATGAATTCATCATCCATACCGTCAGCTTCTTTGCGGGCTCTTTCTAAAATAGTGGCTGTTTCATTAGTGCCAGAAACAGCTTGAATTGGGCCAGTGCTTAAATTGACTTTTGTTTTAGGAAGTTTATTAAGTTCATTAATAGCGTATGTCTCTAGAATATCTGGATCAACTTTTAATTTCTCGAGCACTGGTTTCACCAAGCTATCTGTTTGTTGCAGTAGAGCCAAAAGGATGTGTAGGGACTCAATATTAGATTGACCAAAATCAGTAGCAATTGCTTGAGCAGTTATAATAACTTCTTGTGATTTTTCAGTAAATTTATTGAACATATAATAAGTTTATTTTAATTTTAATTTAGCACTCTCACTTTGTGACTGCTAAAATATATAATAATATATCATGCGAATAATGTCAATTATGTTATGTAGCTCGGAACATTAGTCAGATTTATTTTTAGATCTATTCTTTTACTGCCTTTTGGGTCATTGTTTGGTGTTTATCCTTATTTGTCATTAATTCTTTTTTAATGCTATAATTAAAATAATTATATGCTTAAATCAAATTTTTTTACTTTATTTTTACAAATAATTATCCGTTTTTTTAATGGTATTATTTTTTTTCCTTTTTGGTGGTACAGTAAGGGTTTTATCCATTTTGTTAAGAAAGTTTTTCTTTTTTTACAAGAGGAACAAAAAATACTTGGTGTTAGTGTTTGGTTACAGAATATTTTTGTGCCAATGTATGGTCAATATGATTTAGCTGGTCGGGCGATTAGTTTTTTTGTTCGCTTGTTTCAGATTATTGTCCGTAGTATAGTTTTATTTATCTGGGCATTAATTTCTTTAGCTTCTGTTATAGTTTGGCTAGCACTGCCATTCTTATTACTATTTACTATTGTATATCAATTATCTTAAAGTACTTATGCAAATAAGCGAATTAAAAATAGAGAAGAATGAAAAATACGGAGTCGGCCTTTGGTGGAAGGGGCACTTTTTTTATTGGCATCAGACAACTAATCGTTCAGCCATTTTTTTAAATCGTTTAAAAAAAAGGGCTGATCAAATTCTTAATTTTACAGCTACTTTTATTGTTGTCTTAGGATTTATTTCTTTATTCTACTGGTTTTATATTAATCTGGATGCTATTTTGGATGAGCCGTTGAAAATACTTCAATTTTGGGCTCATAAAAGTATTTATATTTTATTTTTCTTAGTCTCAGTTTGTTTCCTTTTATTTTTAATTTATCGTAAAACTGAAGCCAAGTTACTTGAGAATAGGATTAGTCGTCGCCACTTTAAAGAAGACTCTAAAAGCCAAGATGTCTATCATAATGCGTCTATTTTACTAAATGATAAATTGGATTATATTATTGATGAAGCTTTTCTTATCGCCCATAAATTCAATCAGGGAGAAGTTTCTATTTTACATTTTTTTAGAGCTTCCTTGTCAGAGCAACAAGTGCAAAATGTTTTTATTAGATTAGGTGTTGACGCAGAGGCTTTCATTACTAAATTAGATCGTAATATATTGACAGCTGAACAAGAGGGGCAAATAAATTTGTCGCCAAATTTGCAAAAAACTTTATTAATGGCCACTTTAGATGCGGTAGAAAGAAGGCAAGAAGAGGTAGAGCCAATAAATGTTTTGCTGTATTGTTACAAAAATGATGAGTTGCTAGCAGAAATTTTATATGATTTAAATATTGATGAAGATAAGCTAAAGAACGCTTGTGAATGGATGCATATTAACGAGTGGATTTCACGCCGCTATCGTTTATATCGTAAGGCGGCTGCTTTTAAACCTGGTAGTAATATGGACAGAGCTTATACTGCTATTGCCACCCCAACGCTTGATCATTTTGGCCATGATCTTACTCTTAATGCAAAGTATGGCCGTTTAGAATTATGTGTCGGTAGGGAAGCTGAAATTAATAATATTTTTGAATTAATGGAAGGTGGTAATACTGGTGTCCTATTAATTGGTGCGAGTGGAGCTGGTAAGTCAATTATTATTAATGGACTAGCTCAGTTAATGGTGGAGGAAAAGGTTCCAATTTTTTTACAAGATAAACGTTTAGTAGAGGTTGATGTAGCTCGTTTAGTTTCTGGAGCCTCTCCTGAAGACGCTAAAGCTCGACTTCTAGCTTGTATTAATGAAACAGCGAAAGCGCGTAATATTGTTTTACATATTGCTAATATTGAGAACTTAGTTGCTGGTGGATTTTCTGGTGGTGATAGTTTAGACTTATCCGAAGTATTGGCTGAGGCTTTAGATCGTAAATTAATTTTTTGCATCGCTACAGTAAATAGTGAAAATTATTCTAATTTTTTAGAAAACTCGGCCTTAGGAGAAGTTATGAGCAATGTATTAATTAAAGAGCCAGATGTTAATCAGGCTATTTTAATGCTAGAGAGCAAGGTGGCCGCTTTAGAATCTAGGTATCAGGTCTTTATCAATTATAACGCTATCGAACAGGCGGTTAAAATGTCAAGTCGCTATATTCATGATCAATTTTTGCCTAAAAAAGCAGTTAATTTATTACAATTAGCGGTGATAGACGCTCGCAAGAAGTCAAGAGGAAAGAAGATAGCGGTCTGCAATGATGAAAATATTGCAACAGCAATTAGTGAACTAACAGGAGTTCCTTTAACTCAATTAACAGCGGATGAGAGCCAGAAGCTTTTAAGTCTAGAAAAGAAGATTCATGAGCGTATGATTGGCCAGGAAGAGGCAGTAATAGCTGTCTCAGCTAGTTTACGCCGATCTAGAGCGGCCTTACGAGATTCTTCAAGGCCAATATCTAGTTTTTTGTTTCTTGGCCCAACTGGTGTAGGGAAGACCGAATTAGCGAAAACAGTATCAGATGTATATTTTGGAGATGAAGATTATATGGTGCGCCTTGATATGAGTGAGTATCAGCATGCTGATAGTGTGAAAAAAATGATTGGCGATGTCGATGGTACTCAGGGCTATTTAACTGAAGCAGTAAGAAAAAAACCGTTTTCTTTAATTCTGTTAGATGAAATAGAAAAGGCTCATCCAGATATTTTAAATTTATTTCTTCAACTTTTAGATGATGGTCGGTTGACAGATGGAAAGGGTAGGACTATTAAGTTTAGCGAATCAATTATTATTGCAACCTCTAATATAGGTGCTTTATATATTCAAAAAGAAATAAAAGCGGGTACTGGTATTGAACATATTAAAAAAGAGTTAGTTGATAATTATTTAAATAAACACATGAGACCGGAGTTGATTAACCGTTTTGATGGTATTGTGGTGTTTAAGCCTTTAAGTGAAGATCACATCTATTCTATTGCGACTATTATGTTGAAAAAGATAAAGAAACGTTTGGAGATTAAGGGCATCGGACTACAAGCTGACAAAGCTGGTGTTTTAAAGTTAGCTCAAGAAGGATATGATCCTCAGTTCGGGGCTCGACCACTTCGCCGTTTATTGCAAGAGAAGGTTGAGGATGAAATAGCTAATTTAATTTTAGCTTCTAAATTAAAAAGACGGGATACAGTTATTATTAATCGTGATGCTAGTATTAATGTTTTACGAGCTAAAAAGTTATAATGTTTATGCTTTTTTGGCAATATTTACTAATTTTTATAATATTTACTTTAATCTCTTGGGGTTTAAGTTTTTTAGTAATCAAACTAGCGACTTATTACCAAATATTTGATTATCCAGATAATAAACGTAAATTTCATCAAAAAGCCATGCCACTTGGTGGAGGAATGGCAATTTATTTAAGTTTTTTTTTAGCAATTTTTTTACTTCTACCTTATTTACTAGCTGGAGGTTTAAAGCTTTCTCATTGGCTTTTTTTTGCTTTTGGAGGTTTAGTTTTGATGATCGGGGGATTTCTGGATGATAGATTTAATTTGCCAGCACGACTACAGATATTTTTCCCTATTATTGCTTCCATCCTACCGATTATTGGTGGCGTTAAGATTGAATACATGTCTAGCCCTGGTGGAAGTATTTTAACAATTCCATCCTTACTTAGCATGGCCTTAATAATTATTTGGCTATTAGCGATGATGTATGCTACTAAACTTTTAGACGGGGTTGATGGCTTGGTCTCAGGCTTAGGTTTAATAGGAGCTTTGGTAATATTTATATTTACTTCAAGTAATCAATATTTTCAGCCAGATATAGCTCTAGCTGCTTTTATTTTATCAGCTTCTATCTTAGGGTTTCTAATTTTAAACTTTCATCCAGCTAAATTATTCTTAGGTGAGGGAGGCTCATTATTCATTGGTTATGCCTTAGGTGTCCTAGCAATTATTTCTGGAGCTAAAATAGCTATTGCTTTGTTAATTATGGCTCTCCCGATGATGGATTTAGTTTGGACAATTATTCGACGCTTATGTCGAGGTCAGAACCCTTTTAGTTTTTCTGATCGTGATCATTTGCATCATCGTTTGTTAAAAATCGGTTTCTCAGTGAGACAGACAGTATTTATCTTTTACTTTTTTGCCTTAGTTTTTGGTCTAGCTGCGTTATTCTTACAGAGTCAAGGCAAATTCATAGCGTTAGTTCTTTTAATAATTATTATGTTAAGTTTGATAATCTTTTTCAATTTCTGGGAAAAGAATAATAGGCCAAAATTACTTTTACATATCTGTTGTGCTCCTTGTGCAGCTTATATTACTAAGCACTCTTTAATGCCTCGTTTTAAAGTTGTTTGGTATTTTTACAACCCTAACCTTTCATCATTAGCAGAGTACGACCGTCGCTTAGAAGCTGCTAAAAGAGCTGCTAAGATTATTGGTGTAGAGTTAATCGCTGCGCCCTATCATCATGATGATTGGCGCGACATGGTTGAAGGCAGAGAATCAGACCCAGAAGGATCTAAGCGTTGTTATCTTTGTTATCGTGAACGTTTAGAATCAGTTTTTCGTCTAGCAGTTAAAAGAAAGTCTACTTATTTTAGTACCAGTTTATTATCTAGTCCTTATAAAAACAAAGAGGCTATTTTTAGCATCTGCCAAGATTTAGAGCAGAAAGGCCAGGTACGTTTTTTAGCGGAAGATTTTCAAGTTGATAGGGCTTTCTATAAATCTTTAGCCTGGTCTAAAGAGAATGGCATCTATCTCCAAAAATATTGTGGTTGTGAATTTAGTTTGCGTAAGTAATTTTCTTATTTATCATTAATTTTATAGTTTCTCATCTAGTTAAGTATATCTACAATCTTTTTTGATTGTTAAAAGATCTATTTTGTATTATGATATAGATATTGAGTTTTTAAATTTTTTTGATATTATGAACAGAAAAAATATAATTTTAGGCAGTATTTTAGTCTTAAGTCTTGTCCTTGGAGCTTGTAGCTTACCTTGGCAATCTAAGGAGGTGGCAGAGGATTTGCGGACTGAGCTAGATGACAATCAGCCAGATTTAGTTAATGAAACAGATGCCCCTGTTTTAAGTAGCGCAAATTTTAAGAAGTTTAAAAATTATGAAGAATTTCAAGATTTTTTAAAAGAGATTAATTCAGACCTTAATCCAGAAGACTTAAATACTGATAGTAGTCAAAATAAATCGACAAGTAGTTTGCCAGTTTTATCGGAAAACATAGCTTTAACAGGGCCAGATATTATTAGGAGTGATGGTAAATATATCTATGCCTTAGTCTATAATGACGTTTTTCTAATTAATACAAGTGCGATAGAACAGACACAGGCTTTAATTAAACTTAATTTTCCTGATCGCCCTAAAGCTATTTATGTTAGTAATAATAAATTGCTTGTTATTGGGACAGATAAGCAGATAGTATCATCTAGTATTTATCGTCAATTTAAAAGAAAATCGCCTTATACTTTTGTAAAAATATTTGATATTAGTAATCCCGATGAGCCTAGTCAAATTCGTGATTTAAGTTTTGAAGGGGACTATTTTGATTCTCGTCTCATAAATGGTCATCTGTCTTTATTTATTAACAACTACAGTGAACATTCTATTTTAGAGCTTCCTATCCCTCGCTTAATTGATAATGGTAAAATATTAAGTAATTCTTGCGAGGATAATAAGAAATGTTTTGCTCCAGATATTTATTACTTTGATGGACCTTATAATTCTTATCGGTTATTTTCTGTTAATACTATAAACTTGTCCATTGATGATGGAGCCGTTGCTAGCCAGTCTTATCTATTAAATAATGCTCAAAATATATATTTAGCGGCAAATAATTTTTACATAAGTTATGCCCAAAGTCTAAATGAGTTAGAAATAAAAGTTGCTGTTTTAAGAGATATATTTTTTGATCGTTTAAGTAGCTTAGAAAAAAAGACTATTTTGAGTTTAGATAATTTAGCTGAAGCTTTGCTTAATAAATCAGAGAAAAGAGAAAAAATATTTAAGCTGTTTAATAATTTCATCGATAAGCACAATAGCACTGAGAAAGATTTATTGAATAAAGAGTTGGTGCAGGCATTGGCTGATAAGTATCGGGCTGAGGTTAATAATATAGAAAAAACTACTTTATATCGTTTCGATTTTAATAAAGGTGAGCCTATTTTTCGAGCTCAAGGATCAATTAAGGGTTTAGCTTTAGATAACTTCTCTTTACATGAAGGATCAAATAATAATTTACAAGTAATAGCGGAAATCAGTGCTAGCCCAGAAATATTAACTCAGCAAAAACCATCATCCTATAATTTATATAATTTAGATAGTAATCTGAAGACATTGGGAGTCCTGGAAAATCTATTTCCTAATGAGAAGATTGATTTAGTTCGTTTTTTTGGTGCAAAAGCCTATTTGTTTGGCCAGGATAGAACTGAGATTTCAGTTTATGATATACAAAATTCACCAATACCTAAGTATTTAGGAAGGTTTAAAACGCCTAATACTTATGCTTTTCTTCATCCTTATAATGATGACACCTTAATTGCTTTAGACTTAGCCACTGAGTTAGACCATTATAATAATTTATATAATAATGGTTTAAAATTATCCTTGTTAGATTTTAAGAATATGGCGAGCCCTCGTGAAATAGACAATTATATTTTTGGCGCAAATAATACTAAATCTCTACTTTTCAATAGCGATGAGCCATTTTCCTTTGATCGTAAGAGTAATATTATTAGTGTTCCAGCTGCTATTACTAGTTCAGTAAATGACCTTTATCCTTATTTTTCTGGAGTGATTTTACTTAAAGTTGATGGTATGAAATTTAATCTATTGGGATGGATTGACCATTCAGATGGTGGTAAGTATCGAGTGACGGATCCTTGGTGTGGCAAAGATTGTTATGATAATTCAGTCAGGAGATCATTTTATCTTAACGAAAAAATTTATACTTTTTCTAATAAATATTTGAAGATTAATAATTTGAAAGATTTAAGCCAAGTCCAATCTATTAAGCTGATTCCTGATACTGAAGTGGATTTAAGTTTTAGTCCAATAGTTGAAGAAGAAAATTTGCTTGAAATAGATTTTAGTCCTGATGATCAATTGCCAATCGGACCTATATATTTAGAGGATCAGATGATCGATTCTATCTCTGAGCAAGATGCTAATAGTGATAATGGTGATGAAGCAGAAATGGATCATCATGAAGATGAGATGAAAAATTCGGAGATGCCAATTATTGACCTTCCTTTTAATGATGAAATTGACATCAAAATAGATGACCTTCAATTGCAAGAATAGTTAATTGTTTTGTTAATAATTATGATGAAAAAATACCTACAATTTTTAACCTCTACTCTATTTTGGATTTTCCCTTTATTGGTTTGGTTGTTTTGGCAGTTAGTTATGCATGAACCTCATGATTTTTTTATTTATTTAATTATTAGTATTGCGATTATTCCTTTAGTTGCTTATGAAGCTGTTAATCATAACTTAAAGCAGTCTTTAGTCTTGGTGTCGGTAGATTTATTAATATTTTTAAGTGCAATTTATTTTTTTTCATCTTTAATTAAGATGGGTCAGGGCTTAAACTTAATCTGGATTTATTTTGTTTGGCATTTATATCGTTATCTATTATCTGCTCGTAATTACTATTCAGGTAAGAAAAAAGATTTTGTCGATTTTATTTTTTATCATTCTTTAGTTAATTTATTCCTATTAAGCTCATTAATTTTTGGACTTCAAGTTTCTTTAAGCCTATCTATTTGGCCACTGTTAGCGATTGGAGCCCCTTCAATCTTGATCTCAATTGTTTCTTTGGCAATTAGACAGCAATGGCTTAAGCTCGCGTCATGGCAGTTCTGGTTATTTTTAACTATATTAGAACTAGAAATATTAATAGCATTAAGCTTTTTGCCTTTAAGTTATTTGGTATTGGGGATTTTATCTACTTTATTCTATTATTCTGTCTTAAATTTTTCGCGCCTTTATTTTGAAGATCGTTTGACCCGTAAGAAAATAAAAAATTACACTTTATTCACAATTATTTCTTTAATTATAATTTTTTTGACTGCCAGATGGCTTTAAATTTATGAAAAATAACTTATTTGTTTTAATTATTATTGGTTTATTAATTTCTATCTCAACTGGCGCTTTGGTCTCTTTTTTGATGAGCAGGCAATCGCTGACACCATATAATTATTTAGGTTTTGGTCAAGAATTAAATTTAAATGATTTAGATTATTTATCATCTTCCTTAGTTATTCAAGACCCTAAAAAAGTTATAGTTAATCAAGATCTAAAGATAGATGAGACTATTAGTTCGCTTCGTTCTAGTATTCTAGGAGTTTTTCCTAAAAATTTAGCTAGCAGTTCTCCATACTATTTGCCTGATCCTTTTGCTCAGGCCTTAGTTGCGACGACAGATGGGTGGGTAATGGCCACCTGGCCTAAAGAAGTAAAAGATTTGAAAGTAGATAAGCTAATTAAAGATTATGTATTAATTGATTCTAATAAAAAATTGTATAATATCGAACAGGCATTAATTGCTCCTCCTGATGTTGGTTGGTTTATATTCTTTAAATTAAAAGACGCTAACTCGCTAAATATTAGAAATTTGGTTAATGATCGGGAGATAAAAGCAGGGCAGTCAGTTCTGTTTGTTAGCGCCTATGATTCTGCTAATTTAAAAATAATTAGTGATAAAAAAATATCTAGCAAATTTAGTTCTAGTGATAATTATCCTTTTGATTTAAAGTTTAATAGTGATAGGCTTAATGGGCCAGAATTTGTTTTTAATTTATCTGGTGATCTTATTGGCATTTTTGATGCTGAGAATAAGTGGTTATCATCAGTAGCTGTTGATTCATATTGGCGATCTCTTTTCAAGTATAAAAAAATTGAAAGAGCTTATTTAGGTGTCAATTATCTTGATCTTTCAAAGGTTTTAGCTAGTTCTGGTTTAGAAAAAGGAGCCCTATTAGAGTCAGCCTCATCTTCACTGGCAGTCATGCCTGAAAGTCCAGCGGCTATTGCGGGTCTTGAGCCTGGAGATATTATTATTAAGATAAATGGCCAAGAAATTAATGATGAAAATAATTTGTCTTTAATTATTAGCAGTTATAATGTTTCTGATCGTTTAGTTGTTGATTATATTCGTCAAGGCGAAGAAAAAAAAGTCACTATTATTTTAGATGCTTTATAAAATAATATGAGGGATGATTAAATTAATTCTGTGTAAAATAGTTATCACAACGAAACGTATTCACTCTTAATTGTTGGCTTATTTGCCATAATTTACTTAATTTTCTTATACCAGTAGGGGATTTCTCGTGTAATTTATTCATACACGAGAATTATCCCCGAAAACGTCCAAATTTACTATTACATTAGCTAATATTTTAAATATCTTTACACATAATTAATTTAATCATCCCTAATATGAAATTAAAAAGAATAAAAAATAAAAGAAAATGGCAGGGCTTAAAAGTT
>CAYURA010000018.1:0-2491 GCA_964446775.1 uncultured Gammaproteobacteria bacterium
CCCCATGTGAATTTAGACCAGGTCATTTAAGGAATAGATAGGAAGATGAATAAGCTAGATCTTATCAGAATGTTAAGATGTTTATTATATAATGAAATTAGTAGAATATATTTTGTTTAGCAATTAATCATTAAGCAGCGAAGAGCTTGGGAATTTAATGACTATTTATTACTAAGAGAGATGCCTAAACTTAGCTCAAATGAGACCGTGACAAATTGTCACGCTCTGAAAATGTTAGCCCCTGATTGTAAAATGCGCCTGACAGATGCCGCTGATATAGAGATAATGCTTGGGCTCATTCAATCTATTCCATCTCCAAATGCTGAAGCTTTCAAGTATTACTTGGCTTGCTTATTCAAGATTAGAGGAAAAGGAAGAAAAAGAAATTATAAACGTATTAATTATTGAGAGCGTTAATTCGCTTGACTAATAATTAATCAGTTTATAATTAAACGAAAAAATATATGACTAAGAAAAATTTACTACGAGCTACCTTCGCTTTAGCAGCTTGTGCTCTAATTGGCGGAGGAATAATTGCCGCCCAAGCGGCTAGTGATACTAGCGACAATTCATTTAGGATGAAGCGAGCAGGTAATTGCTTAGATGCTTCTCAGTTTGAAGCTAGAGAAGCGCGTCAAGCTCAAGGACAGCTTCAACAGACAGCCGCTATAGCAGCTTTAGAGGCAGGAGATTATAGCGCCTGGCAAGAAGCAGTGGGAGATAATAATCCGTTCAAAGATAAAATAACGGCCGAAAACTTTAACCGACTAATTGAAGCCCATAATCTTAGAATGGAAGCTGATCAAATTATGACTGAACTAGGAATTGATCGAGCACCAGGACAAGGTCAACATAGAGGTATGAATCAAGACAAGGGGATGCAAAGAATGATGAGATAGGATTTAAGTATTAAATTACGGTTGATAATTGAAAAAAACAGTTAGGGTAAGAATAGCCCCCTGATCTAAGATCAGGGGGCTATTGTATTATAACTAGATTAATTCTATTAGCAGTATGGCGCTAGATTATTGAATGTTTTGGATTAGGTTGTTTCGGATTAGGTATTGACAAAATAATTAAATTAGCGTATAAAGCTAGGTTGCTAATTAGCGACTTTTTACGACAAGGTGTTGTAAAAAACTTTTCTTTAACAAAAAAAATAAAAACATGGAAATGATTATGAGTGCTTTGCCAATCCTTTATGTCCTAGCTGGCATATTTGCATTTTGGGTCTTATTAGCGATATTGTATCGCGTTGTCGTGCCTACTAACATGGTGCACACAGTCCAATCTAAAAAGAAGACAACTTCTTATGGTACTGGACGTGAAGGAAAAAATGTCTATTATGGTTGGCCTTCCTGGATTCCAAACATTGGGGTAACGGTTATTAAACTACCAGTATCCAACTTTGATTTGTCACTGAATGATTATGAGGCATATGACAAGGACCGAGTACCATTTAAGGTTGATGTCACCTCATTCTTTCGTATTAAAGATACGAATATAGCCTCGCAAAGAGTGGAGTCGATGCCGGAGTTAAAGGGTCAAATATCTTTAATTGTTCAAGGAGCTGTCAGAAAAGTTCTGGCCTCAGACTACATTGACGAAATCATGTTAGAGCGGTCAAAATTTGGCGATCAATTTACCTCTGAGGTTAGTGAGCAATTGTCTGAATGGGGAGTTGAGTCTGTTAAATCAATGGAGTTAATGGACATCAGGGACACCGATGGCAGTCGAGTCATTGCTAACATTATGGCCAAAAAAACTTCTCAAATTGAGATGGAGAGCCGTAAAGAGGTGGCTGCTAATAATCAAGCTGCTGAGACTGCAGAAATCGAAGCACGTCAGGTTGTTGAAATCAGACAACAGCAAGCAGATCAGGCTGTTGGAGAACGCAAGGCCTTAAAAGAAAAGGCCGTGGGCATTGCCTTAGAACAATCAAAACAAGAAGTCCTGTCACAGACAAAAGAAACTCAAACACGTGACATGGAAGTGAAGAGAGTTGAGCTGGTGAAGTTGGCTGAGATTAGGCGTGATGAGCAGGTAGTCTTTGCTGAGCAAACCAAAAAAACCACGGTAATTGTCGCTGAAGGTAACTTTGAAGCTAAGCAGCAAGAGGCTCAAGGAATCAAAGTTGAAGGCGCCGCTATGGCCGAAGCTGAAAAGCTGATGCAGTTAGCGCCGGTCCAGGCCATGATTACTTTAGCTAAAGAAATTGGTGAGAATCCTGGTTATCAGCAATACTTGGCTACAATTGAAGGCATCAAGGCTTATCTCGAAGTTGGTGCCAAGCAAGCTGAGGCCTTGCAAAAAGCCGACGTAAAAATTATTGCTAATTCCGGCAATCCTGTCTCTGGCATGAAAAATGTCATGGATATTTTTAGCACCAGCGGCGGAACAAACTTAGGGGGGATGGTTGAGGCCTTTGCTCAAACACCCTTAGGTGAGTTAATTATGAACCAGATTGGTGTAAAGGCCAATAAAACTGATT
>CAYURA010000018.1:2591-15940 GCA_964446775.1 uncultured Gammaproteobacteria bacterium
ACCTCAGCTATCTCGACGATTCATGAGCATGTAAGTAACTTAGTGAAGAAAGGCTTCATTAAAAGAACTAAAGGTTCAGCTCGTAGTTTAGAGCTACTGAAACTCAAATTAGCCGAGACGATGTCAGTGCCACTTTTAGGCTCAATCGCCTGTGGTGAGCCAATAGAAGCGATTGAAGAAGGTGATGAGACGGTAGCAGTGGTTGAAGATGATCGCTTTAATCTAAAGGATCTATATGCTTTACGGGCTAAGGGCGACTCAATGTTAGGTGATGGGATATTTAGTGGTGATTTCTTAATTATTAAGAAACAGAATTACGCTAATAATGGTGATACAGTAGTGGCTATTATTGATGATAATGAGGCCACCTTAAAAAGATTCTATAAAGAGAAGGGCAGATTTCGCTTACAGCCAGCTAATGAAAGTTACCAGCCGATATATCGTCAGGAATTAGAAATCAGAGGTGTGCTTGTCAAAGTAATTCGTGATTTAGTGGCAGTTTAACAAACTAATTTATTAATTCATTTATAATTAACTTTAAATATATGATTAATTCAATTTTTACGCCTCAAAGGAAGTTGGTCCAGGTGATTGCTAAAGAATCTCCACGCGATCAAAGAGTTTGGAAAGCTAAATATAATAAATTTATGCGTTCTCGCCAATCACTTATCTGGGCTCGCTAAACTAGAATAGAAAGAAGATAATTTAATAAGCGAATAATAAAAAACTGTTAGATGCAGTTTTTTATTTTTAATTCATTAATCTACTTCTATAATTTAACTAATACAATTAACCGATACAATCTATTGCGATTATGCTATAATTAAATCATAATTCTATTTACTATTAATTCTAAAATTTATGAAACATGTCTGGAGTTTGCTTTGTCAAAAATCATCAATTGACGTTGAAAGCAATCAACTCAGTCTATTTAATTGTCTAGAGGAAGTTAATATCAACTTAGAGAATACTGATGCTTTAAAGAATAATTTAGTTATTCCAGTTGAGTTTCAATTAGTGAGCTATTGGTCTCGAGAAAAAGCAGAAACAGAAATTAACTTAGATTCTATTGGTGAATTAATTGATGCAGATGCTAAAGTAATTAATACTTTCAATAATAGTTTTCCGATCAAGCAAGGAATATTAAGGTTTCGTAATCGAACTAATATTCAAGGTTTGTCAATAACTGGTCCAGGTCGCTATTATCTTCGCTTATATCAAAAAATTAGCTTGGATAAGAGAGAGATGGTGGCAGAACTTCCACTTGATGTTAAGATTAGTTATAAGATAATGGAGATTCCAAAAAAATAAGGGGCTTGTTAATGTCAGTGTCTAAAATAATAAGGTTATTTAAATTAACAGCATAATTTAATTTTTTTAGGTTTTATATTGTTAGTCAGATTTGACATTCAAATTTAAAATGTTAACTTATTAATAGTTCTTTAGCTTACTAGCTCTTTAAAAAAAATTGTTTAATTTAAAAATAATAAAGTTATGTTGAATCAGTTTGAGTATCTATCATTCATACTCTACTTAGTAGGTATGGGATCGTTTTTAATTATTAAAACAAGCCCTCATAGTCAAAGAAATGCTTCCGCATTTTTAATCGCTTATTTGCTATTAGCTTTAATTATAGCTCTAATGGCTAATAGTTTTGTCTATTTTGTTTATCTAAGCTTAATTACACCTAGCTATTTAATTTTAATGTTTCGTTCTCATCTTAGGTATCTAAATCGCGCCTACCATTTAACCAATATTATTAGTTTAACTTTAGTTTTATATCTAGGAAAAACGCCTCTTAGCTCTGGCATTATTATTGCGCTAATAGTTTGTTTTTTTTGGTTCTATCAGCAATATGCTGATCAGATATTTCAAGATATAAAAGAATAGTTGAAGGGCCGTTCTAAAAAAACGGTCTTTTTAAATTTTTTTTAATCCGTTTTAATGAAAATTAGATAGATTTTTAAGCTGTTGAAAAAAGCTAATAAATGATATAATTTAAACTATCAATGAATTAAAATATTATCATATTGTTAATAATTGTTACCTAGTCTAATTATTTATGAGGCATCTCTATCCTTTTCTAATAATAATTATCTTCTTCAGCCTTTTTTATTTTTTCTTTATTAAAGAAAAGGGGACTGATTTTGTTCAGATTTGCCAAAATAGGGAGATAAGTAAATGCAAAATTGCAGATTTAGCTTATAATAATCCTGAAAATTCTCTTGAGACGCGAGTAACTGACTTATTAGAAAGAATGACTTTAGAAGAAAAAATTGGCCAAATGATGTTAATTGAAAGGAAAAGTTTAAAAAATGATGATGATATTGCTTTATATGGGCTAGGTGGACTACTCAGTGGTATGGGCTCAAAGCCAAAGCAAAATACTCCAGAAGCTTGGCGAACGATGATTAGAGAATATACTCGAATTAGTCGGACAAGCAGGCTAGGAATACCAATCATTTATGGAGTTGATGCTATTCACGGACACGCCAACCTGGCTGAAGCAACTATTTTTCCCCATGCGATTGGTTTAGGAGCGAGTCATGATCCTGAGTTAGTGAGGAGGGTTGCCTTAGCAACCAGCGAAGAACTAGCTGATACTGGGATATTCTGGAATTTTTCTCCTAACTTAGATGTTTTAGCTGATGCTCGTTGGGGTAGATTTTATGAGTCGTTTAGCTCTGATCCAGAATTAGTTACTAGTCTTGGTAGGGCTTATATAGAAGGAGTCGCTTCGTATGACGCGAGTTCATATAGAGCTATGGCTACTGCCAAACATTATATTGGAGCAGGCGCAATGGAATGGGGTAGCTCGTATAATAGAAATTTTAAGCTTGATCAAGGTGAGTCAAAAATGACTTTAGCTGAATTACGTGAACGACATTTACCACCGTTTCAGGCAGCAGTAGAAGCAGGAGTATCAACCATTATGGTTGGGCTTAATAGTTGGGAGAACAAAAAGTTATCGGCTAATAGGTATTTAATCACTGATGTTTTAAGGGGTGAATTAGGTTTTGAAGGTTTGGTAATTTCTGACTGGTATGCTGTTTATGAAATAGAAACTAATAAATATCAGGCGACAGTAACGGCTATTAATGCAGGGATTGATATGGTGATGCTTCCTTTTGAATATAAGCGTTTTATGACTGATATGGAATTAGCGGTTAAAAATGGTGATATTAGTGAGGCCAGGATAGATGAGGCAGTTAAGAGGATATTAAACTTAAAGTTTAAGGTCGGATTATTTGATAAAATAAATTATCATCCTGATTATCGAGAAAGTATTGGCTCAAAAGAGCATCGAGCGCTAGCTAGAGAAGCAGTTAGTAAGTCTATTGTGTTATTAAAAGGCGATGAACAATTATTAACTTCTTTAGCGAAGTCAAAAAAAATTTATTTAGCTGGTAGTGCCGCTCATAATTTAGGTAGACAGTTAGGCGCTTGGTCAGTTGAGTGGCAAGGAATAGATGGTAATTGGACCAAAGGTAGTACTATTTATGAAGGGATCAAGGAACTTATCCTCCCTGAAACTGATCTAATGTATGAGCCAAACGCTGACTTTAAGCATACTGGGGTCATGGCTGACTTAGGCATCGTGGTAGTTGGTGAGGAGCCATATGCTGAAGGCTGGGGTGATAGCGAACAATTAACGTTAACTAAAAATGACTTAGCGGTAATTAAAAAAGTTAAAGAAAAATCAAAAAAAATAATGGTGGTTATTATCTCTGGACGTCCTTTAGATATTAAGCAAGAAATAAAAGAGTGGGACTTGGTTCTAGCTGCTTGGTTGCCTGGTAGCGAAGGGGCAGGATTAGCCGATATTATTTTTGGACGTCAAGCAATAACTGCCAGATTACCAGTTATTTGGGAGCTAGATTAGCTGAGTTTGGATAGTTTGAAAAATATTTTTAAATATTAATTTATAATATTATGAAGAAAATAAACGCAAAATTAGTCGGGTCCTTGTTCATAGTAATAGTACTAATTGGAGTGCTTTTATACTATTATCAAGCTAATAGACCAGAGCCTAAGACTGGGCCTATTGTTGATTTAATAGTTGAGCAAGAACTTAGCCAAGAAGTGATAGAGGCTTATTTTCAAAACAATATTAATCAGCTCTCTCCAGTTGATCCTGTTTTAGGAGGAACCTTTTATCTTACTGAGATTAATTTTATCAATAATAATTTGGTCATATTAAGTTATGAAGATGGGCATATCGCTTTGATAGCTGAAGTTAACTTCCATCAAGTAGGAAGTGAAATTATCATTGATTCATTGGAAATTATTAATGAATAGAAGAACAGGCTAATAATTTATTTGACTTGTTTTGATAGTTTGCATATGTTATAATATATGTATTATTTTTTAATATTAAATACTAGAGAGGCGGTGATTTATGAAAAAAATATTTTTTAAATTTTTATTTAGCATTTTCATTTTTAGTTTTCTGTTTATTTCTGCGCTTGTGCCAGTCTTCTTTGCGTCTGCAGACCCTGATTTTGGTGAAGGTATAATCCAAGATAATATAGGTTTGTCTGATAAATCCCCTATTGAAATTGCAGCTAAGTTAATTAATAATATTTTAATAATTTTGAGCATTCTAGCAGTTGCTCTAGTCATTTTTGCTGGTTTTAAATGGATGACTGCAGCGGGCAATGATGAAGAAATCACTAAAGCTAAAAAACTTTTAAGCTCGGGTGTAATTGGTTTAATCATCATTCTTTCTGCATGGGGCATTTCCTTATTCATCATGGAAATTATTGTGTCTTCATCTGGGACTAGAATTATTTCTATGCCATAACTTTAAATCTTTAATTAAACACAAATTTTATATAAACTTTAGAAGGCTCTTCTTAGAATAATGTCCTTTTGAATTTTGGCTTATTTATTTTATTTATTTTATTTATTTTATTTATTTTATTTTATTTCATTTTACTTGTTCTTTTAGAGTACTTATTATACAATAATTTTAGCCTACTAAAGGGCGATTTTAATTATCATACTATTTTATGACTGCTAAAACCTATAAACAAATCTTACAAGTTGGTATTTTTCTATCCCTAGGAGTGATTTTTTTAGTTTTTTCTAAACTCCTTTTTCCTTTTATCACCTCTAAACAGATAAGTTTTAATATTTTAATGGAACTGATGTTTCCAATTTGGTTAGTTCTGATCTGGAAGTATCCTCAGTTTAGGCCTTTTAAATCGCTCGTAAGTTATGGTTTAGTTGCTTATTTATTAGTTATTTTAATAAGCTGTTTTACTGGAGTTGATTTTAATTTAAGTTTCTGGGGAGACGCTGAAAGAATGTTAGGACTATTTCATATTACTCATTTCTTTTTATTCTATTTATATCTAATAACCGCTTTTAGAGATCGTAAAGATTGGGATATTTTATTTATTTTATCTGTTTTTTTGGCTTTTACTCAGGCAATTATTGTTTTATTCCAAGACCGTAGAGGTTTTATTGGTAATACAGCATATGTTAGTGCTTATTATATTTTCAACATCTTTTTTTCTTTAATTTTGATAAACAGGCATCGCATTCGCTTACATTGGCCACTATATCCTGCCTTAGTTCTTATGTTTTTTGCCTTTTTTAAAGCTAATACTTCAGGGGCAATTATCGGTTTAGCTACTAGCTTTCTTTTGCTCTTGTTTATGCTGGGTATTTTTGCCTCCAAAAAAAAGATACGCAGGCTTTCATTATCCGTCTTCATTCTTATTTTCCTAGGTGCGATCATATTATTTTCTCAGTATAATCAAACTTGGTTCAAAGAGAATCGGATTTTGAGTAATTTGAGTTCTAATAAAGCGACTTTTCAGACTAGGCGTTTGTCTTGGGAGGGGGCTGCAAGGGATTTTAAATATCACCCTTGGCTAGGAGTTGGCTATGGTAATTATGCTTTCATTTTTGATCGTCAGTTTGATCCAAGTTTCTTTAACTATTCAACTACTGAAACATATTTTGATCGAGCCCATAATAATTTAATTGATATCGTTTCAACTACAGGCGTCCTGGGACTCTTAGCCTATTTAAGCATTTTTATTTTTGTCATATTAGAGTGGATTAAATTATTTAAGGAAGAGGGGTGTCGTGTGCAAGCTGGCCAATCTGGTAAGCGAGCACGTGAGCTCCTGATTCTAATCGCCCTATTAGTCGCCTATTTTGTTCAGAATTTAGCAGTCTTTGATTCTTTCGCGACCTATATGGGTTTAATGATAGTTTTAGCATATATAGTCTTTCTCCGTCATAAAAATAAAGCAAGTGACAGTAAAGCTGAATCTATCGGCTCTGGCTCTGAACTTTTTATCCTAATTAGTAGCTTTATCGTTATTTTAATTATCATGTTTAATTTCAATATTAGACCTCTTAAAACGATGAAAGGTTCAATTAAGGGCTATTCAATGATTTCACGCGGTCAAGTTGAGCCCGGTTTTGAAGTTTTTAACGAAACATTTACTAGAGAAACAGTGCTTGATCGCGATGCTCGCGAGGCCTTAATAAAATTAATAATTAATAATCCTAACTTATTATTTCAGTTAGGAGGTCCTGATAAAATTGAAATCGCTTTGGATTATCTTATTTCCTTAGCAGAACGTAATTTAGATTATAATCAAGCTGATAGTTTAATGCTCCTGCAAACGGCTCAGATCTATGACTTAGCTGCGAGGTATAATTATGGAGATACCGATAAATTTAGGGAATATAGTAATCGGGCAGTTTTGGCAGTTAAAAGATCTATTAAGTCTAGTCCTAAGCGAGTTCAAGGTTTTCTGACTCTTGGTCAAATTCAAGCTAAAGCTGGTAAATATGATCTAGCTGAAACTGCTTTTCTTAATGCTGTGGAGTTAAACCCTAGTTTTATGGGAGCTCAATGTCAATTAGCTAGTTTCTATTTTATCAAAGAAGATCAGCGGTATTTAGAACGTGGGAGTATTTGCCTTAAAGGCGGAGATACTGGCTTGAGCCCCGAAATACTATTAGCTATGATTAATGATGATGGTGTTAATAGTGACCCCGAGCTTATGTTGTTTGCCTATAGAGCTTTAGCTAGAAAAGCTAACCAAACGCCAGAAGTGTATTTAGAATTAGCAAGGTTGGAAATTCAGGCGGGTAATTTAGAGGCGGCGATTAATGCGGCGATTATCGCTAGTGATATAGACGAGACACTTAAGCCAGAGGTAGAAAGATTTATTGAGGAGTTAAAAAAATTATCAGCCAGAGAATAGAATTTTAAGATAAAATTAATCAACCAGAAAAACGCCCTAAAAATGGGCGTTTTTCATTTATATTTATTAGGCTAATTTCATTAATATTTTTAAGTGTCTTCAGGGCCTATTTGCTAGGATGAATTTGTGAGTCACCATGCCAAATAGCTTCCATCTGTCGCTAACGCGCCAGGGACAGATGGAAGCTGAGGCACTAAATATTATGAATTTTATAACTAAATTAAAAAAAGATCAGTCAAGGGTTAATAAAAGGGAAAGAAAAAAGTTGAGTTTTAGATTAGGTAAAAATGGTAGAAAAATTAATTTTAAATTATCTACTAAAAGATTTTTAGTATACTTAATTCCAGCTGTGATGCTGACTATTATACTCATTCTCCTTAGCCCATATATATTTCGATCTTGGACTAAATATCCTGAAGAGTTGAGGGTAGAGATTGCTTGGCAAGAATTTATTAATACCTTTAATGGTCCTTGTCGGGAAAGCTGTTTAGCTAGTCGTCAAAGCTATGCTAGTATTTGGCGGCCAGCTCATTTGAAACAAGTAAAATTGCAAGAAAAAGCTTTAGAGCAAGTATTTGCTAGTGATAATAGTGAATTACAAAAAGCAATGATTAAAATCGTTGCGGCTGATAATGGTTCTACTGCTTTGCCAGTCTTTTTTGCTAAGCAACTGATGGATCAAAATTTAAGTGATGAAAATAGACGTTTGATTGTCACTTTTTTCCCAGAGGCCTTTAATAATCCAGATTGGTTGAGCGCAGTGAGAGATGAAGTAGATAATTTTAATCTTACAGTCCAAGATAGGGCTTATGCATTGAGTTTACTTGCTTCATACCCTGAGTCAGAAAATATTATATTTCTTAAAAGAATAATACTAGAAGAACGTGAGAAATTAATTTTAGAATCTGCTTTTAGAGTTGTGTCTGCCTGGCCTAAATCTAGTTTAGCTCTAAATGAAGAAGATCTGGATAATTTAACACAAGCAATTATAAACTCAGCTGATATAAGTCTGCGCTGGCGTCGTATTTGGATTTTGAGTGAGTTCGAAGTCGGTCTATCTGCTTGTAGGCGAGAAAAATTAACTCAAATTGCTAACAGAGGCTCATTAGATAATATCAGCCGTGGTCTAGCTGCAGAAGCTTTACGCTTAGAATATGGTCTAGAAATTAATACGCCAGAGCCGACAAATTCGGAATGGCAAGAACTATATGATTATTTATAGCAGAGAATGCTTAATTATTTTATTTTTTTTATTACTTCTACTTTTTTTACAAGTTCCTAATGTTTTTGCTTTGGAAGTAGGGACTATCTTGTATCGGACTTCTAGTAAAGGGAAAATGTATGGTTATAGTAGTAAAGAGTTGGTTAAAGAGGAGCATGGAGTGATTTCTCACATTTATCCGGGCCATGCAGCTATTTATATTGGTCAAGAGAACGGCATAGATTATGTAGTGGAAGCACTAAGCACAGGTATAGTTAAGACGCCAGCTAAATATTTTATTAACGAGAGTTTAAAGGAAGAGCTTGTAGCAGCTAGAATTCCGAAGCAAGCTAGCTCATGGCAGAGAGCTAAAGCCGTGGCAATTGCTAAATATTTAGCCAGTGCAGATTTAGCCTATGATTTTGATTTTTCTGATCAGAAAGGACCAGGTAGTGGTGATTGGACCTGCGTTGGTCTTACTGAAAAAGTATATGAAAGTGCTGACGCCTATAACCCAGAGAGAATTAGTGCCTTAGAATATAATCCTCGTTATTATGCGGTAGATATTACTCCAGATGGCTTTGATTCACAAAGTATTTATAATGAAAAGAAAGATGTTTTTTCTAAAGAATTAGAATTCTCAAAAATTAGTCGACGAAATACCACTATTTTACCACTACCTGAAATTATCGGCTATAGCGCTGGTAAGGAATATCAAGGTAATCGTTACATCTTTCTGCCTTATACTCAAGCTATCCAAGCAAGCCTTCGATCAGTTGCCGTAGATATAGAGATTAGCTCTAGTTTTAAAGATCAGGCTGTACGGGGTAAAGTTAATAATTTAGGATTAATTTTGAAATGGAGTTTAATTAATAATCCAGTTTCTAGTGTTAAAAAAATTGCTAGCAGTATTGGTGCTATATTTAAAGATAATAAGACTGAGGCATTAATCAGGTTGTCTGATAATAATGAGTCTAATTATCAAAATGATTATCGTGATAGTGTTTTAGATGAGCAGCTAGAAGTGGATGATAATCCAAGAACAAAAGTAATAGAAAAGATTATTCAGCCAGAAATTAAAGCCCCATCAGTGGCTAATCAGCCAATTGGTACTAAAATAGCCAAAATTCCAGCTAGAGCTGAAATTGTTGAAAATAAAAATAGTTTAGATGAAAAAAATTCTCCAGAAAGTGATGAGGTGATCATAAAAAAAGATAAACTAGATTCAAGTAAGCAAACTGGTCAAGAAGAAATAAAAACAAGTTTATCTTTATGGTCACCAATTGCTGAGCCGATTATAAAGCAAGAAAAAAAAGAGTCAGAGGAATTAAAGAAAGAAGATGGGGACAAGCCAGATAAACCTAATCAAGACTCTAGGCCCCCTACTAACAAAGATGATGATAATGAGAAGAAAAATGAAGCAGAAGAAAGCCCTGAACTCAATGAAGATCCACTTACCTTAGTGATTAGCCGTATTTATGCTGAGGGTAAAGATGATTGGCTGGAGATATGGAATTATGGTGATAAAGATATTAATCTGAAAGAACGAAAGATTAGGATAGAAAAGACTAAAACAGCCTCAGATCCAGGTATAATCTTGCGTTTTGATGCTGATACAGATTTAATTGTTAAAGGGTCTTACGTAATTAGGGCTGGAGAAGCTTATAAAATAATGCGTGATGATGCTAGTCCTGAATTATTAAATCAAGCTCAAGCTATTGCTGTCAGGCCAGATTTTACTTTCACCAATAACGGATACACTCTTTATTTAGCTAAAGGAACAGTTAGTAGTTTTGATGATGAAGATATTATTGATTTTGTTGGCTATGGTGACGCGCTATATTTTGAAGGGAGAGCTCCAGCCCCAACTTTAGAGCCAGGTTTTCTTTTGAGGCGTAAAGCAGCGGCTAATACTAAGTTAGAAGACATTTTAAATGATGGTATGCAGGCAAACTGGGCACCTATTTATGATAGCGATGATAATTTATTTGATTTTTTGCTTTGGCCGCTAGGAGGAGGACTGATACTAGAAGATGATGTAGTGAAAAAAGATGATGATGATGACGATGATAAAATAAATACTGATCCAGTAAATAATGATCAAGCAAGTAATACCGCCTTTACTTTAAATGCGGGCTTAGATTCTGAAGCGTTATTTCGACTTTGGTCATTTTCTGAGTGCCAAGGAGATACTAGCCCGGATATGATAAGTATGAATGAGCTTAATAATTTAGAAACACCAGGTTTTTGGCAAATTGGTCGTTGGGGCTGCGGTCAGAGATTGCCTAGTGGGGTAGAGGGACAATTTAAGGCTAATTTAAATCCAATTTTAAATGGTCAAACTTTTACCGTGTTGTTTAATTATCAGGCACATACTGGTGATGGAAATCTTGCCTTTTCTTTAAGTAATGCTACAGCCAATGAAAGTTTGTCGGTCAATCTATTCCCAAATATGGTGGAATTTGCAGGTTTCCCAAATATCTCTGGACGTATTGCTGCCACTGTTGGAATGGAAGTTGATAAATGGCAACAAGTAGCCTTGGTTTGGAATACACTTGAAGGCTATTGGGCCCTATATATTGATGGAACTGAATTATTCCGTGAAGAATTTACTGGAGATGCTCCTGGTTTTGATACATTAACGATGAAGGCAATATCTGGTCAGATTGTTGTTGATGATATTGCTCTATGGCAAAGAGCACTCGCTAATAATGAATTGTCTTTTATTGCTAAAAGTAACGAGCCCTTTAATCCACAGTTAAGTTTAGATCCACCGAGCACATTAGTCTTAAAACACGAGTTTAATTTTAATGAGACGAGCGGTAGTACTACTACTGATAAAGTGAGTGATTTAGAATGGGTTCTACCACCAGAAACTTTAGCCTATAATGGCTTAACTGGTCGAGCCTATAAGGCACCAGCAAGCAGCGAATCATATTTTTACAATATTTCACCATTAACAAAAAATAATTTTTCTCTTTCTTGGTGGTATCGTAATGACAATGAATTAGACACTACAAGTGGTCGGTTTCATTTAGCAGTCTTTAGTGGTGAAGATTCTCTCGGAGAATTTAGTATGGATTCTTCTCAGTTAACTTTAAATACCACAAATTGGGACGATATCTTAAGTGATGGTTCCCCTCATGACAATAATTGGCACCACTTAGCTATGATTTACAATGATTATAAATATAGTTGGCAATTTTATATTGATGGAGTTTTAAAAAACGAGACAACACGTTTGCCGATTTTAAAAGGTATGACAATAGATACTTTAAGATTCAGGAGTAGTACATATGGATACCGTTTAGATAATTTTAAAATTTGGCAAGGAGCTTTAAATACGGCTGATGTTTTGGCTCAGTTTGAAGCAGAAAAAATTTGATAATTATTCTTTAATTTTAATTAAGTAATTAATTAGTCACGATTAAAATGTTAAAAAAACCGTTAGCATAGACTAACGGTCTTAACAAAAATGACTATTAACTCGGAAATATTAAAACCCAAATTTTATCTTTATGGCAGTTACCACCACAAGGAGAACTGCCCCTAAGAGATAGGTTGCGGTTCGCAGCGAAATCTTTTTGATTTTATTATCATTGTCCATCATGGACAGTGATAATATAATAAGAAGCATCAGAACTATTCCAGCAATCACCGGATTTATCATATACATGATAAATCCAGTAGAAAAAGATTCAAATAAATTTATTGATAATTTTGATTTTCTCATTTCCGCACGACTTAATTGCGGAATTTTTTTAAATTTTTCCATTAAATTTATTTTTTTACCTACTCTTTTTTAAGGTTTTCGGCTTTCCCTTTTCTATTTTCTAAGAATAAAAAACAGCAAAGGGAAGCCAAAAGATAGGTTTTATATTTTAAACTAATTTAAAAATATATCACATTTAATTACATTTGTCAATAACACATAGAGCCATAACACATAGTCACATAAGCATTGACATAGAGTAGAAGTTCTCATAATATATAAGATATTAAAAATTGAATAATTTTAAATTAATTAATATTCAAATTTCGGTTTTCTTTATGTGCATTTTTCAGTGTTTATAAAGAAAATCGAAATATGATTGGTTTTCCTTTTTACTAATGTTGGTAGAGAGAAAGCTTTCCGAATAAGGAAAGCAGGAAGGCGTTCATGAAAACTTTATCTGACGTATTGCTAATAAAGATTCTAAAGAAAAGAATTGGTGATGAGGCTTTTCACGCCCTCATCAGTTCTGAAAACGCCAAGCTTGTGCGTGAGTTCGCACTGAGCTTGGTTAAAAGTTCGGCTTTGCCGACTGAAATATTAATTAATGGCCGGACTTATGAGATACTTAGTTTCTTAAAAGAAAAGGAAGCAGGATCTTGTCAAGAAATGATTAAGCAAGCTAAAAAAATGAAAGCTAGTATGGATCAGTATCATGGCTTGCATATTTTAGCGTATCAAACAGACATCCCAACCTGTTTGAGATCTAAGGTAATTTTTATATTTCCAGATTGGTTTGCCTCATTCGATCATATTCACCCTTATTATATTCGTTTTAAGGGTGAGTATTGGACACCTAACCGATTTGAATTAAATAATGTCTCTTGGGATAAAAAAATCCCATGCTTCGTCCGCCTTAAAAAAATAAGTAGTTAATAAAAAGACTATTTATTTGTTCAACAACCCCACATATTAATACTCTTAAAAGTAAATAATATGTGGGGTTATTTTTATAATAGAGAGTAATTATTTATTTATTTATTTATTTATTTATTTATTGTTATTTTTTTAAAAGAATGTTTTAAAATTATCTAATAAATAAAGATAGATGAGTTGAATGTATTGCTGATATCTAAGAATGTCTCAGTTTGATATAAGATAATAATGATTTACTCGGATAATAGAGAAAAGGCTAATTAGG
>CAYURA010000019.1:0-15926 GCA_964446775.1 uncultured Gammaproteobacteria bacterium
CGTCTATCGAGTTATAGATGCTTTTATTATTTAAGCTCTAATTATATTTTTTAGTTACTTATAATGGCTTGCCTTTTTTACAAAAAGTGTTAAAATAAAAATAATTGTTTGAAAAATAAGCGAGCCCCAAAAGCTCGTTTCTAATTGTTAAAAACTATGAATATTATTAAAAAAGACTTAGAAAAATCACAAGTAGAAATAAAAGTTGAACTTAGTCCAGAGGAGTTTCAACCATACATTGAAAAAGGGGTTAAAACTCTGTCAGAACAGGTAAAAATAGAAGGATTTAGACCTGGTAAGGTTCCCTATAATGTTTTAAAGCAAAAAGTAGGTGAAATTAGTATTTTAGAGGAGGCAGCACATATTGTTGTTAGAAAAAATATTGACAAAATATTTATAGATGAATTAAAAGGGCGTCAGCCAGTTGGCCAGCCACAAATTGAAATTACTAAATTAGCGCCAAACAACCCTTTAGAATATAAAATGATTATTACTCTCCTACCCATTGTCACTTTAGGCGATTATAAAGATTTAAAAATTGAAGTAGAGGAGGTTGTGATAAGTGATGAGGATATAAATAAGACTTTAGATCAAATTAGAGAAATGAGAGTGAAGGAAACGGAATTTAAAGAAGGAGCTAAGATAGGAGATAAAGTAATTATAAATCTTCACTTGAGTTTAGATAAAGTCCCAGTAGAAGATGGCCATGCTCACGACCTTTCGATTATTCTTGGTAAAGGATATTTAGTGCCTGGTTTTGATGAAAAAATTATTGGTATTAAAGCTGGCGATAAAAGAGAGTTTAAATTAGATTATCCTAAAAACCATCATCAAAGTAATTTGGCTGGTAAATTGGTGGAAATTGCGGTTGATGCTAAACAAGTTTTTCACAGGGAGTTACCTGAATTAAATGATGATTTAGCTAAAGAGATGCAATTTAAAGATTTGCTTGAGCTTAAAGAAGCTATAAAGAGCAACATTATGGTTGATCGAGATCGACAGGTAGGGGTGAAGGCAGAGCTAGAAATGTTAGAAAAGATAGTTGGTAAATCAAAGTTTGGCGATATTGCTGATACATTAATTCAATCTGAATCTGAGAACATGATGGCTGAATTAGAAAGGAATATTATTAGTCAGGGTGGAAAATTTGAAGATTATTTAAAGCATCTTAAAAAAACAAAAGAAGAATTATTCCTAGAATTATCGCCTAATGCTGTTAAGAGGATTAAGACCTCCTTAGTAATTAGAGAGGTCGGGGTTAAAGAAAAAATCAATGTTGAAACTAAGGAGATTGATGAGAAGTTAATAATAATTAAAGAATCACAGGAGAGAAATGAAGAAGAAATTAAAAATTTAGAATCACCAGAGTACCGACGATATGTAGAAAATATGATTTTTAATGATAAAGTACTTGGCCAGTTAAAAAAATGGAATTATGTCGATACTCGCTCAAAACCGAAGAGCTAATTTTGATTTTGACCTTTTAGAAAAATATGAGGCTGGTTTAGTGTTGTTAGGGCAAGAGGTTAAGTCAGTAAAATCTGGGCAGGTTAGTCTAAAGGGTGCTTATGTTAGTTTAAAAATAGAGAACAATAAAGTAAATGCCTATCTTTTAGGAGCTCATATTGCTCGTTATCAATTTTCTGGAGGCTTAACTGATTATGATCCAATCAGAGAACGTAAATTACTACTTAGTAAGCGAGAGTTAAATCGCTTAAATGGTAAAATTATGGAAAAAGGCTTGACACTGATTCCGTTAAAAATGTATACTAAACGCAGTTTTGTAAAGCTAGAGTTTGCTCTTGTCAGAGGAAAAAAGAAATTCGATAAACGAGAGTCAATTAAGAAAAGAGAGCTTGATCGTCAACTTAGAACTTTAACAAAAAATAGAGAAAGATAATTATTGGGGATGCCGGGCATCGATAATAACGATTCTTTTTAGTTATTCAAAACGGTTTTAAATCAAACCGCAAAAATGATTTAAAAATTCAAATGGCAAAAATCTTGCTAGAGCATTTACTTGGAAAGTTCCAAGTTATGCTCCCGTTATGGCTTAATCAAAAATAGCCATAACCATCAGCCCGATGTTGCTTTAGCGTTGGATCCTGGTGTCATAATTAAAGCTTTGATTTTAGTCGCCCTCTCAGGCTAGAACCAAGAAATAGAGAGGTGGTTTACATCGCTTTTGTTCAATTTTTGATGATGTAAATGACAATTTAAAATTGAACTAATTTTGTAAAAGTAACTAGAAAAACTTATTAGACATGGGTTCAACTCCCATCATCTCCACATAGTATAGCCGCGGTGGCGGAACTGGTAGACGCGCTGGACTTAAAATCCAGTTGTAGTGATACAGTGCGGGTTCGATTCCCGCCCGCGGCACTTTTTAAGTGCTCTTGATTAGTCTTAAAAAATTTGTTATATAGATGATATCTATTGCGGGTATCGTATAGTGGTTATTATGCGACCTTGCCAAGGTCGAGAGACGAGTTCGATTCTCGTTACCCGCTCAATTTATGGGTCTATAGACTATTAAGCCTTAGAAATTATAAAAAATTCTCTATTTTGGAGGATTTTTTGTATTAAGAGCCACATTTATTTGACTTTTATTAATTTTTCACGTATAATTTTAACCATAATAATTTAATAATAAAACTATATGGGAATTAACAATGAATTTAATCCAGGCTTTAGTGTTATTGATACTGGACAAGGAAATGACGGAGGAGATGATGGCAAAAGATATAAATTAGAAGGCGAAGGATTAGAAGATATTCAGAGTGGAGATACTGAAGATACAATAATTAATAATGTTGATAAGGCCCTTAAAGAAGGAATAATTGATTTAACTCTTGATAAATTTAACTATAAAGACAAATTAGTAAAATTATTTGATGGGGTTCAAGGTGAAAGAAGGGCAATAAAAGATGATTTCATGAGGAGAGCTTCCCTTTTTATATCAGAGTATATCAAAATACAGAATGATGGAAATTTAAGCGAGGATAAGCAATTATCAGTATCAGGAAAGTTATTTGAAAAGACTTTTGGTAAATTGATTTATAGCTTAGATCTTGGATTGGATTTTTCTAAAAAACCTCATCGACCGGTCACAGACACCCCTTCTGGAGCTCCTAAAAAACCTCAGGGACGGTCTTACGCTAAATAATCTAAATAATTAAAGATTCAGGTATGGGTTGATAGGAGTAGATCTAAAAAAAGTTAAGTAGTAAGTAAATAAAAAAATGCGCATTAAATTTCACCGGATAGAAAAAAAAGAAAAGTTATTTTTTAAAGCTAACACAAATATTCGTTCCGAAGAAGTGTTTTTGATTGATGAAAATGGTGATAATGTTGGAATCGTTAAAACAAGTAAGGCGATTGCTCAAGCGATGGAGTTAGATTTAGATTTGGTCGAAGTGAATCCCAAATCTACACCGCCGGTAGCAAAAATTGTTGATTTGGGTCATATGAAATATGAACATGAGAAGAAGCTTCATCGTCAGAGAATGGCTCAAAAAAAGATCGATACTAAAATAGTCCGTTTATCATTTCGTATCAGTGAACATGATTTCAATTTTCGTTTAGCGCAAGCTGAAAAATTTTTAGCTAAAGAAAATAAATTAAAGGTTGAATTAATGTTACGTGGGCGCGAACGACAATATCCTCATAAGGCAAGAGAAATCGTAGAGAGGTTTGTCGATAAGTTGCGTCAAAATGAGAGTTTTACTATTGAGGTTGAGCAGCCCTTGACAATTCAAGGCGGAAGATTTACTATAGTGTTGATAAATAAGAAATAAGCTCTTGATTATCATCAGGTGTATTAGCCTGTTTTTTTATCAAATTTATGTCGAAAATTAAGACACACAAAGCAACTGCTAAACGGTTCCAGCTAACAGCAGGCTCTAAAGTTAAAAAGAGAAAAGCCGGCCAAGATCATTTTAATGCTCGTGAAAGCGGTAAGGTTAAGCGTGCTAAGCGTTTAGATATAAATGCTGATGCTACTTTAGTTAAAACTATTAAAACTCTAACTCCGTATCGTTAAGAGACGGATTTAAGAATATAATCATCCTAATATGCCCAGAGTAAAAAGAGGCACTAGCCATATAAAAAAACGCCGTAAGTTGATGCGAGAGGTAAAAGGCTTTAAATGGGGTCGTAATAATTTAATAAGGTTGGCTAAAACGGCTAGCACTAAAGCAGGCGCTCATGCTTATCGTGATCGACGCAAAAAAAAGCGCGACATGCGAGCTTTATGGCAAATTAAGATTAATGCTTTTGTGCGTGATCATGGTTTTAGTTATTCTAAATTTATTGATGCGCTTAAAAAGGCTGATGTTTCGTTGGATCGTAAAATTTTAGCTGATCTATCGGTTAATAATAAACCAATTTTAGCTGAGATTATCACGAAGCTTAAGAAATAAATTATGTATTGGTTACAAATTGCTCAAATTATTATTTCCCTTCTTTTAATAATAGTTATTTTACTTCAGAATCGCGGCACTGGTTTGGGTAGCTCTTTTGGTGGAACTGGTGGCGTTTATTTAACGAAGCGCGGTCTGGAAAAAAAGTTATTTATCGCGACGATTGTGTTAGCGGTTCTCTTTTTTGCCATATCTTTAGCAAGTATTCTTGCCTAAAAGGTTTCCTCCCGTTTCTTGTCTACATTGTGGACTTAACATCTTTTCAAAAAAATAATTCATTTAAAAAAAACAAAAATAAATTTGTTAATTTTTTTGATAGATTAAAAAAATTTTTTTCATTATCAAGTAAATATGAGGATAATGATAAAAATTTAGTATATTCTTTGGCTGCGAGCAAGATACCTCGACGCGAGCAATTAAAACATTTATTTAAATTGTTAAATCCGAGAGAAAGAGGACTTTTAAAAATTTCAGTTCTGGTTTTTGTTGTTTGTGGTTTTTATTTATTATTTAACTTCTATCAAAATAATTTAATTACAATTGCTAAAGCTGGGGGCACCTATCGTGAAGGCGTCGCTGCTTATCCTCAAAACATCAATCCTCTTTATGCTAGTAATCGTGATCTTGACGCTGATTTAAGTCGTTTAATTTATTCTAGTTTATTTTATTATGATAGTGAAGGTGTGTTGAAGCCAGATTTAGTTGAAGATTGGCACGCCAGTGAGGATGGTAAAGAGTATCAGATGACATTAAGAGAAAATGTTAAGTGGCATAATGGGAACATATTAAATGTAGATGATTTGATTTTTACATTTAATTTAATGAAGAACCCTGAATTTAGGTCACCTCTTAGGGCTTCTTTAAATGGCATTATTATTGAAAGAATAGATGATAATAGTATTAAATTTATTTTAGTAGAACCCTATGCCGATTTTCTTCATTTATTGAATTTCGGAATTATGCCGCGTTTTGCCTGGGAAAATATTAGTCCCGAAATGGCCAGTATGTCTATACTTAATATTGAACCGATTGGCTCTGGTCCTTATCAATATTCATCAATGATTAAAAGCAAAGGAGGAGAGCTTAAAGAATATCACTTAAGTCGGAACCCAGAATATTATGCTAGCAAACCATATATTGAAGAAATTATTTTTAAATTCTATCCGAGTTACAACGAATTAGTTAGCGCACTTAATGCTAATGAGGTTGATGGTGTGAGTTTTCTTCCTAGTGATTTTAGAGCTGAAATTTTAAGCAAACAATCTATAAATTTTCATAAGTTGCGATTACCAGTGATTAATTTAGTTTTTTTAAATCAAGAGAAAAATAATTTACTAAAAGATCAAAAGCTTAGGCAGGCCCTAGATTGGTCAATAAATAAAGAAACTCTAATTAAAGATACTTTAAATGGTGACGCTTTTATGGTTAATGGGCCTATCTTAGCACCTGAGTTTAGCTTAGATGGTCAAGAAGAAAATTTCGATATAGAGAAAGCTAGTAATAATCTAGTTGAAGCTGGATTTAAGAAGATCTCTACCACTGAAAGCGATTTTAACAATGAAGATGATTTGGATGAAGATTTAAAAATTATTAAAAAATTTGCTGAAATTAATAATTTGAGTTTAACTGGAGACTGGAACTTAAAAGATAAACAAGTTTTATCGATAAAATTAAGTTTTTCTGAAACTATTGACGAGCAGGTAGCTTTTAAAATACAAGAAGACTGGCAAAGTTTAGGCGTAAAGGTTATTTTAGAAAAATTAAGCCCTGATGTATTAAAGGAAAAAATAAAAAATCTTGATTTTGAAGCTTTATTATTCGGTCAATTTGTTGGTTTAGATCCCGATATTACAGTTTTTTGGCACTCAACTCAAGTTGGAAAACAAGGCTTAAATTTAGCCCAGTATAAAAATTCAGATTTAGATATTTTATTAACTGAAGCTCGAAAGATAATAAATAAAGAAGAGCGGATAGCTAAGTATAGGGAGATTCAAGAAATAATTAAAGCTGATAATCCAGTTATTTTTCTCTATTCACCTAGTTATACTTACATTCAATCAAAAAAAGTGAGAGGCTTCTCTGGGTCTTTCATTAATACCGCTAGTGATCGTTTAGCAGGCATATCGAATTGGTATGTTCGTGTAAAAAAACGTTTTGCTTGGTAATTAAATAAATAAGCTTAAAGTATTTTCTTTAAGCCTTCTCAATATAATTTAATGATTAAAATAAATTAAAAAACTTATTAATAAAGTGTTTTTATTATTTTTTAATCCACAATCTACATGATTACTCGTTATAAATCCAGTGTTAACACTGGTAGCAGGCAAGCCGCAGCCGCTAATGTTCAAAAAAAATCTAGTTTACAAACAACAGCAAAGCCTATTTTTCAAAAAAAGCTAGCTGATGATTATGTTAAAGTTATTGTCTTAGGCGGACTGGAAGAGGTTGGTCGCAACATGACTCTCATTGAGTGCAATCAAGAAATAATAATTATTGACATGGGCTTGCAATTTCCAGAAGAAGACATGCCAGGCATAGACTATATTATTCCTAATATCTCCTATCTTCGTAATAAAACAGATTGGATTAAAGGGGTGGTAATTACTCATGGTCATTATGATCATATAGGAGGGATACCTCATATCATGGGAGAAATTGGCAACCCTCCAATGTTTATGGGTAAGATGACAGCTGGTTTAGTGCGTCGTCGTCAAGAAGAACATCGCTCAGCGCCAAAACTTAAGATTCAAGAAATAGATGAAAATAAAAATTTGAAATTAGGCGCCTCATTCAATATAGAATTTGTCCGTGTTAATCATTCTATCCCTGATTGTTTTGCAGTTATTGTTAAAACGCCACTAGGTTCAATTATGCACACCGGTGATTTTAAAATTGACTTTACCCCAGTTAATGATAAGCCTGCTGACTTACAACGGATCGCCAGAATTGGTAACAGCGGTATTATGTTAATGATGTCAGATTCAACTGACGCTACTCATCCAGGATATCAGGTTTCAGAATCAGCGATTGGTGATGAGATAGGCAAATTAATTGAAAAAATTGAAGGACGAGTTATTATTGGTACTTTTGCTTCTCAAATTAGTCGGGTGCAAAAAATTCTGGACTTAGCTAAACGTTATGGTCGTCGGGTTAGTTTGCAAGGAAGGAGTATGAACGCTAATGTTGAGATTGCTCATCAAATTTCCTATTTGAAGTTTGACCCAAAAATCCTAATTGACGACAAAGAATTGAATAATATACCAGATGATAAAGTGTTAATTATTGGGACAGGTGCTCAAGGAGAAGATAATGCATTTTTAAGTAGAGTAGTAAACGGTGAACATCGTTTAGTTAATTTAAAACATGGTGATACTGTTCTTTTTTCTTCTTCAGTTATTCCAGGTAATGAGCGGTCTATTCAAAATTTGATGGATATGGTGGTTCGTCAAGGAGCTAATATCATTCATTATAAAATGTTAGATATTCATGCTGGTGGACATGCAAAACAAGAGGATTTGAAGTTAATGTTGCGACTCATTAAACCAGAATATTTTATGCCAATTGAAGCTAATCATTATATGTTAAGAGCTCACGCTGAACTAGCTCTCCAAGTTGGGATTGATCCTAATAAAATATTTGTAGCTGATAATGGTCAAGTAGTATTGTTTAATAAAAATAATCAAGGCGTATCAATTGGACAGCTTACCAAAGAGAAAGTTCCTTCTGATTATGTAATGGTTGATGGTTTAGGAGTAGGAGATGTTTCAGAGGTAGTATTGCGAGATCGTTTAATGATGGCCGGTGATGGAATGATAGTAATTATTGCTACAATTGATTCTAAAACAGGTGATATTATAGGTAATCCTGATATTATTTCTAGAGGTTTCATTTATATGAAAGAAAGCCGTGATTTAATTGAGAAGACCAGGATGAGAGTCAAGAAGATTGTTAAAGACAAAAATCCAATGACTCCAGCTGATGATGATTATATAAAGAATAAAATTAGGAATGATATGGGACAATTCCTCTTTACACACACTAAGAGGAGGCCAATGGTTTTACCAGTAGTGATTAAGGTATAAGGTTAATATCTGGTTAACAATTATAGTATTTTTCATAAAAATATAGCAACTAAGCTATATTTTTAGTTTAATTAAGCTTTAATGTAAAAATTGATAATTAGCTGTTTGATTTTACAATTATTTTACAATTATTGACTTGTCTGATTTATTGTGTTAGTTTGTAAGTAATCAATTAGATATACACCTATCATTAAATCTTTCAGTTTTAAGATTATTAAGTTAATCGGAGGTGGCTGAAGGGCTTTTTTGCAAGAAAAGGTTTATTTATCTTTTTTTATTTGTTTGTCATTATTTATGTCAAATAGATAATATTTAAAAATATGTTACAAGATAAAGTTGGATCTTCAGAATTTGCCGACCTATTAGAAAAAAGTGGTGTTGATGTGCCTCAAGTAGGGGATATTGTAAAGGGCATGGTGATAAACGCCTCTAAGTCAGAAGTTGTTCTGGATATTGATGGTGTTTTAATAGGTGTGGTGCGTGGTCCAGAATTATATTTTGAAGTTGAAGAGTATTCTAATTTAAAATCAGGTGATGAAATTGAGGCAGCGGTTATAGATGTTGAGAATGAGACTGGACGTCTAGAGTTATCTTTTCGCCAAGTTGGTCAAGAAAAGGCTTGGGATAAGCTCAGGTCTGCTTATAGAGATAAGGAACCTGTTAAAGTACACATTGTTGATGCGAATAAGGGTGGTTTAATGGCTAGATTCGGTCAAATCAATGGATTCTTACCAGTTTCTCAATTAGCTCCAGAAAATTATCCTAGAATTAGTGGTGGTGACAAGAGTAAAATTCTAGAGAAGTTAAAGACCTATGTTGGTCAGGTTTTTGAAGTTAGTGTTATCACTTTAAATGAAGAGGAGAATAAGATTATTTTTAGCGAGAAAGATATCTGGAATAAATTACAGAAGCCAGCGTTAGACCGCTATAAAGTAGGTATGGTAGTTGAAGGTAAAATTACAGCGATTACTAATTTTGGTGTTTTTTTAAGTTTTGATGAAGGCATGGAAGGATTGATCCATATTTCTGAAATAGCTTGGCAAAGAATTGACTCTCCTCATGAAATATTTAAAGTTGGTGATCAGGTTAAAGCAGAAATCGTGACAATAGATAATAGTAAGGTTTTCTTAAGTTCTAAAAAACTTCAAAAAGATCCTTGGCAAGAGGCAAGCGTTAAATATAGCGCTGGTCAGACAGTTTCTGGCGAGATAGTAAAAATAAACCCTTTTGGCTTGTTCGTTAAAGTTGATGAAGAGATTCATGGTTTAGCTCATATTAGTCAACTTAATATAAGTCTTAAAGAAAAAATTACTGATCTATTTAAGGCTGGTGAGGTGAAAGATTTTGAAGTTGTTAGCATTTCACCAGAAGAGCACCGTCTAGGTTTAAAATTGGCCAAGATTAAAATTGTTAAGGAAGCGAAAGATAAAAAAATTAAGACTGATAAATTAGTGGATGAGGAGTTGGTGAATAAAACAGAAAAAGAAGATACAGCTAAAAAAGAAAACATTAAAAAAACTAAGAAGACGGCAATTATTAAGGCAGAAACTAAAGAGATTATGGATTTTAAGGAAAATAAAAAAGATAAAAAATAATTATAGTTTTCTAAATTAGTAAGTATTTTTATAGTTAAAATTATTTTAAGCAAATTGCCAAAAAGACTCAGTCAGTATATAATGACAATGTTCTTTTAATTAAAAAATATAAAAAATTAGTACAAAATTTATTATGAAAAAATTAGTACAAAATTTTCTAATCTTCTTTTTAGTTTTTCTATCTATTGCTGCCCTCTTTAGTACCGTAACTGGTACAAAAAAAATTCCTGTAGTTGGAATAGAGGCATTAATTAATGATATTGAAACTGAGCAAGTTCAATCTTTAAAAGTCCAAGGTGACGAGATTCAAGTTGAATTAAAAGATGGTACGCAGAAAATTGTTAAGAAAGAAAGTGGAGAAAGCTTATCTTTTTTATTGAAAAATCTTGCAGTTGATTCTGATAAAATTAAAGATATTGAAATTAGTATTATTGAGCCCTCAGGTTGGTCTTATTGGTTAGCTATTATTCTACCTTTTCTTTTACCTCTGTTGATTATTTTAGTATTCTTTCTATTTATGATGCGTAGCGCTCAAGGGATGAATTCTAAAGCGATGAGCTTTGGTCAATCAAATGCCAAGGATTTTAATTTAGACAATAAGGCTAAGGTAAGTTTTAAAGATGTGGCTGGCGCTAAAGAGGCTAAGGAAGAACTAGGTGAAGTAGTGGAGTTTTTAAGATTCCCTAAAAAATTTGTAGATTTAGGCGCTCGTATTCCTCGCGGAGTGCTATTGTTAGGTAGTCCAGGGACCGGTAAAACATTATTAGCACGAGCAGTTGCGGGTGAGGCAAAGGTCCCCTTTTTCCATATATCAGGGTCAGAATTTGTTGAGATGTTTGTTGGTGTTGGTGCGTCTCGGGTGCGTTCATTATTTCAGAAAGCCAAGAAACATTCACCATGCATTGTTTTTATTGATGAAATAGATGCTGTCGGTCGTCGGCGTGGTGCTGGTCTTGGCGGTTCTCATGACGAGAGAGAACAAACTCTAAATCAGATTTTAGTAGAAATGGATGGTTTTGAGGTTAGTCAAAATGTAATTGTTATTGCAGCCACTAATCGTCCTGATGTGCTTGATCCTGCCCTGCTTAGGCCAGGACGCTTTGATCGACAAGTTGTAATTGATAAGCCTGATTTACGCGATCGTGAAGCAATATTAAATGTGCATGTTAAGAAAAAGCCACTAGCAAAAAATGTTAAATTAAAGAGAATCGCTGAACGGACGCCTGGTTTTTCGGGCGCAGATTTAGCTAATTTACTTAATGAGGCAGCAATCTTAACTGCTCGTGAAAATAAAAAAGAAATTGGCATGGAGGAATTATTCTCTTCCATTGAAAAGGTGATGATTGGGCCAGAGCGTAAAAGCAGGATTATTAGTGATCGAGAACAGAAGATAACAGCCTATCATGAAGCTGGTCACGCTATAGTGGCTCATTTTTTGCCTAACTCTGATCCAGTACAAAAGGTTTCTATTATTGCTCGTGGTCAAGCTGGGGGCTATACCTTAAAAGTTCCCACTGAAGATAAATACTTTCATGCTAAATCTGATTTTCTAAATGAAATAGCTATATTATTAGCAGGGCATTTAATAGAAAAAGAAATTTTTGGTGAAGTGACTACTGGTGCCAGCTCTGATCTACGCCGAGCCACTTCAATTGCTCGAAGTTTAATCACCGATTTTGGCATGAGTGATGTATTAGGTCCTAGAACTTTCGGACAAAAAGAAGAGTTAATTTTTCTAGGTCGAGAGATTCATGAACAAAAAGATTATAGCGAAAATGTAGCTGAGCAAATAGATTTAGAAATCAGTAATTATATTAATCAGGCAGCTTTGAAAGCAAAAACTATACTTAAAGATAATAGAGTTAAATTAGAAAGAGTGGTGGCTGCTCTGCTTAAAACGGAAACTTTAGAAAAAGAAGAGTTTGAAGAGTTGGTGGCTGATTCTGAAATTGGGAATAATAAAGTTTAGTTGACTAATGTTTGCTTTTAGTTATACTAAAAGTGGTTAATAATTATAGAAATTAAATAATAATCATAATAATAATAATCATAAATTCTTTTTAATAATATGGCTAATCCTAAAAAAAGAAAATCAAAAAGTGCAGTTAGAACTAATCGTGCTCATTTAGCTTTAACAAAAGTTACGCTTAATAAATGTCCGCAATGTGGCAAAACAAAACAACCTCATATCGCTTGTACTTTTTGCGGTTATTATCGTGGCCGAAAAATATTGAAAGTTGATGATCCAGTTAAAAATGTAAAAACTAAAAAATAAGTTATGTCTAACCGTCATCTCTCTCGAACAATTGCCCTGCAAACCCTGTTTGCTTGGGATTTTAATGGTCGTAATGGACAAAATACGGAATCTTTAATGAAGGATAACTTTATTAATTTTGCTCCTGATTTTGATGATGGTGGCTTTGTTGGCGAATTAGTACGCGGAGTAATGGATAATCAAAATGAAATTGATCAAGCGATAATTAAGTATGCAACTGAGTGGCCCTTGGATCAGATAACTACAATTGACCGGAATGTTTTACGTTTGGGTTTATATGAGCTTTTATTTACCGAAATTCCTCCTCGAGTTGCTATTAACGAAGCAATTGAAGTTGCTAAAAATTTTGGTGGAGACGCTTCAGGTAAATTTATTAATGGCGTTTTAGGGGCTATTTATAATGAATGGAGTGATGAAGAAAAAAAGGAACGAGATAATCATTGGGATAAAAAGAAAGAAGATGAGGAAACTAATATTAAAAGCGATCTTTCTGCTAAAATCAAGGAAGATAGTGAGGGACTTTAGTCCCTATTCTACTCTTGGATTGGTTTTAATTTCTTGTTAAGCTAGATAATAGCGGGTGATAGGTTTAACTTGACTCTCTATATTCTAGTAGAACTTAAACATATGACTGCTATCGAAAAATTGGAACATGAGCTTGAATTAAATTTTAATAATAAAAATATATTGAAGCAGGCGATGATTCATCGCTCATATTTAAATGAACATTCAGAATTAGAACAAGGTCATAATGAGAGGTTAGAATTTTTAGGTGATGCAGTTTTAGAAATTATAGTTACTGAGCACCTTTATCTCAATTACCCTAATACCCCTGAAGGAGATCTAACTAATTGGCGGGCATCATTAGTTAATTCAAAAATGCTTTATTTAATTGCTCAGGAGTTAAGATTAGATGCCTGTTTATATCTATCTAAGGGCGAGGCTAAAGATAAGAATAAAAAATCACGACATTATATTTTAGCTAATGCAGTAGAGGCGCTGATTGGAGCTATTTATTTAGATCAAGGAATTAAGTCGGCAAGCATTTTTGTGAATAAATATATTATTAATAAATTACCCGATATTTTAAAAAATAAATCTTATCTTGATCCTAAATCACATTTTCAAGAACAAGCACAAGAAAAAAGAGGAATTACTCCTCGTTATGAAATTATTAGTGAGTCAGGCCCTGACCATGATAAACTATTTGAGGTTGGTCTTTATCTGGATGAAGAGTTTATTGTTAATGGTAAAGGTTCTTCAAAGCAAGAAGCTCAAGTTAAAGCAGCTGCTAACGGTCTTATAAAATTAAATTGGTAAATTTATGGATGTAAAAAAAATACTAAGTGAAATGGCCAAGATAGATGCATCGGATTTGCATTTAGTCTTTAATTTACCTCCAATGATGAGAAAGGATGGTTGTTTAAAAATAATTCCTGATAAATTATTCCGCAAAGGTAATGCATCATTACGCATCTCAGACGCTGAATTGGAACAAACGGCTAAAGAATTATTAGATCCTATTCAATGGAATAGGCTGTTACAAGAGAAAGACTTAGATGCGGCTGTCGCCCTAAATAATGCGCGCTATCGTTTAAATTTTTCTTTTGAAAGAGGTCATTTACGTATGGTGGCCAGAGTTATTCGTGAGACTAAACCTAGTTTAGCTGAAATTGGTATGCCTGATTCGGTTAAAGATTTATTGGATTTAAATCAAGGCTTAGTTTTAGTAACCGGGCCAACTGGTTGTGGTAAATCAACCACTTTGGCAGCTATGGTCAATCATATAAACTCTAATCGCGCCTGTCATATTTTAACTTTAGAAGATCCAATTGAGTTCATGTTCAGCCCCGAGAAAAGTATCATTTCTCAGCGTCAGTTAGGTGAAGATATGATTAGTTTTGCGGCTGGTTTAAAACATGCATTAAGACAAGATCCTAACGTAATTATGGTTGGTGAAATGAGAGATTTAGAAACTATTGGAGCAGCAATCACTTTAGCGGAAACTGGCCATTTAGTTTTGGCTACTCTGCATACCTATAATGCTGCTCAAACAATTGATCGAATTATTGATATTTTTCCAGCCCATCAACAAGGTCAAATTAGGTCACAGTTGTCAATGATTTTAGCAGCGGTTATTTCGCAAAGGCTTCTACCAGATCCAGCTGGGGGCAGGGTTGCGGCTAGAGAAATTCTCCTTCATAACGACGCTATTGCTAATTTAATTAGAGAAAATAAGATTGCGCAAATAAAAACTGTGTTGGAGACTAATAGTCAAAATGGTATGACCACGATGGATAGACATTTAAAAGAGCTATATAATAAAAATAAGATATCCAGACAAACAGCCATAGATTATATGGAAGATAGTAATTTGCTAGATTCATAATTTTTTAGTAGAAAAGATTGAAAAAGCTTTTGATTTTAGGGTCTTGACAATATTTTTAAAAGCTTTATAATTAATATCAGTTTTTACAAGTTGCCTATGAATATTTATTTTAGTCTTATTAAACTTAAGCGGTTATGAAGTAATTGGCTTTTTTGCTAATATCTTGAACCGCATTCACGCGGTTTTTTTGTCCTTAAAATCTAATTTAGCTTGAATATTTAATTACTCCCATCAATTATTATATTGGTAGTAGTAAACTAATATTTAAATGAACTTTAACACTTAAATAAAATTTTATCACTTTTAAGGAAAAGTGATTTCCTGCATCGGTTTATTTTGCAATTTCCAGATGCTAGGAAGTAAAAAAAATCGCACTTGCGAAGAAGTGCGTACACTTTTGAAAGCAAAAGTGTGGGAAAATCTCGTAAAGAGTATATGGCGGATGCCTAGACATAAGAAAGCGATGAAGGACGTAGCAGCCTGCGATAAGCTGCGGTGAGGTGGCAAGCAACCTTTGACCCGCAGATCTCCGAATGGGGAAACCCCCTTTGTTGTAGACAAAGGTACCGTGACCGTTTGGTTGCGGTAGAAGACCCAGTGAACTGAAACATCTTAGTAGCTGGAGGAAAAGAAAACAATAGTGATTCTCCAAGTAGTGGCGAGCGAACGGGGAGGAGCCTAAACTTGTCGAACTGAGATTTTAAGCCAGCTTGCTGGTGAGAAATCAGAAGGTTCTAGAACCATATGTTCCACAAGGGTTGCAAGATAAATGTGTCTGTTATCTAGAATTAACAGGACAGAGTCATAAAAAATAATTTTTAGCAGAAGTGAGCTGGAAAGCTCAGCCAGAGAGGGTGATAGCCCCGTAAGCGAAAAAAATTATTTCTCTGTTATATTTAATCTTAAGTAGTGCGGGACTCGTGAAATCCCGTATGAATCAGGGTCGACTATGACCCAAGGCTAAATATTTCTTATGATCGATAGTGAACTAGTACCGTGAGGGAAAGGTGAAAAGCATCCCGAGAGGGAGGTGAAATAGTACCTGAAACCATATACTTACAAAGAGTCGGAGCCGCGTTCGCGCGGTGACGGCGTGCCTATTGAAGAAGGAGCCAACGAGTTTGTTCTATGTGGCTTACATAATCTCCTCTGGAGAGTATGTGT
>CAYURA010000020.1:0-14779 GCA_964446775.1 uncultured Gammaproteobacteria bacterium
GCTTTTTAAGACTGGAGATGAAAGCAGTGCAATTTTATACGGAGAGAAGATTTGATATAATATGCAGTCCAAACAATAAACTTAACAGTTGAGTTTTAAAATAGGCCCATAAGCAGATTTTTCACTTTAGCTTTTTTATTAGTTTTAATTTCTTTTTTTGATTTTAATATTTTTACGGCCTCAGATTTTGATGCCTGAGAATGAATCATAGCACTTAAAGCCTTACCGAGTTGGCTAGCTTCTGTAAGGGATCTTTGATGTAAGTTTCGACCTATAGCAAGACCAGCTGTGCCGTTTTTTAATTGTCGACTTAAATGAATTAATAGTTCATTTGCATCTTGTTTAGCCCCACCAACACAAATAATCTTTGTTCGTCCAGCTGCTTTAACAACTTCCTGAAATGATTTAGCTTTTTGATCACTATTAGCAGTTTTGTATGGATATTTAACTTTAACGAAATCTGCGCCTAAAGATGCGGCTACGCCAGCTCCACCAGCAATTAAATGAGTATCATCCTCATTTTTAATTTTGGAATGACGTGGATACATCCAAATAATAGCTAGTATGCCTGCTTGATGAGCGGCCATTATAGTAGTGGCCGCCTCTTTAAGCATTTGAGCTTCCTGTTTACTGCCAAGATAAATAGTATAACCGAGACCTACTATTTTAAGTTCACTTTGATTTTTGAAATTAATTATATCTTCTAAACCTAACCAGGCTCCATTATATGGAGAGTCTTTGGTATCATTTAAATTAGTTTTACCATTCACTTTAAGAATAAAAGGTAATTGTTTATAATCTTCTCCATATTGGCTGAGGAGGCCAATATGAGTCGCTAAAACTGCCCCAGGTATGCTTTTAGCTATTTTAAATAAGTGTTCAGGGTCGCCATCTTCTAAACTAATACCAGAACCTACAAAATCGTCATTTAGATGCTCTACTTTTTGATCACCAGCAAATAGCAAAAGATTACCAGTATTATTAGTAGCTAATTTATAGTTATTCTTAAATTTAGTTCTTTTATCTTTCGGAACACTTAAGGGCACTTTTATTTTTTTCATATTATTATCTCTTTTAAAATTTCGTTTAATTATGCTATAATTTATAAATATAATTATATCATATTTATGAAGAAGAATGAAAGCCCAAAGCAAAAAATTGATTTAAAAAAATATAAAACACAGGGGAGTCTAGGGCTTAATAAAATGAAATTTGGTCTATGGCTCTCAACTAATCGCCGAAGAATAACCACAATAATAATAGTTTTTTTAATTATCGCTTCAGCAAGTCTTTTTAGTTACTCAGGTTATCATTATGTAATCTATTTTTTATATGGACGACAAGCAGATAAAGAATTGCTAAAATCAATTACTGATAATTTGTTCGACGCTCAGGCTCATCATGAAACATATGGTCCTAGCGAACTTTTACTTGGAGAGGTTCATAGCTTTAAAATAGCTGGCAAGACAGATTTTGCAATTAAAGTGAAGAACTCTAATAAAAACTATTATGCTATTTTTGATTATTGTATAAAAGATTCACAGGCAGCTAATCTTGCTTGTGGGCATAGTTTTATTTTACCTGAATCTGAGAAGTATCTAGTTTTGCCAGCACAAATAGTAGAAAACTCTTTATCAGCTTTAAACTTCCAAATGGTAAATTTATCTTGGAGTCGCTTAAACAATCGTGAAATACCTAATTGGCAAGAATATTCACAATCGCGCTATAATTTTGAGATTAATGAACTGCTCTATTCTGCACCTGATTTTAGTGCTCTTACTCCAATGCATAGCGTCTCTTTTACAATTAAAAATAATAGTGCTTATCATTTTTCTACTATACCTTTAAATATAATACTTTATAATGGAGCCTCGATGATTGGTGTTAATACTTATAATATTTATGATTTAATGTCATTGGAAGCTAGGAATCTAAAAATTTCTTGGCCGGCTGGTACAGGAAGAGCAAATAAAGTTGAAATAGTTCCTGACGTGAATATCTTAGATACTAATGTTTTCTTGCCTTATCGCGGATAAATTAATTATGCGTTACCGAATTAGGACATATCTTAAAGCTTTTGATTGGCCGTTACTAGCATCAATTATTCTATTGACTAGCTTTGGTTTAACTGAGATTTATAGCGTTGCTCTGGGTCAGGGCGCTAATGATTTACTCAATTTCTATAAACAAATAGCTTTTATTGGCCTAGGAATTATTCTTCTGTTTATTTTTACTTTCATTGATTTCAGGTTTTTAAAAAGTATTCGTAAGTATTTATATATTTTTGCAGTTTCTATTTTAACTTTAGTTTTAATCTTTGGCACTAATATCCGAGGCACTAAAGGTTGGTTTTCTATTTTTGGACTTGGTATCCAGCCGGTAGAGATTGTTAAGGTATTATTACTAATTTTTTTAGCTGCCTATCTTTCTGATTCAGCATCTAAGATTAAAACATTGCGTCACTTCTTGATGTCAGCTTTAAGTACCATTTTTTTAATGTTTTTAGTAATATTGCAAAATGATTTTGGTTCAGCGGTAATTATTGGATCTATTTGGTTAGTCTTAATTTTAATAGTTGACTTTCCTAAAAAATATATTTTTTCAGCATTTAGTATAATCCTAGTTTTATTTGTCTTAGCCTGGTCTTTTTTCTTTAGCGATCATCAAAAAGGTAGAATTTTTACTTTTTTAAGGCCTGGAGAAAATGTTTTAGCTGAAGATTATAATGTACAACAAGCAATTATTGCTGTTGGGTCTGGTAATTGGTATGGTAAGGGCGTTGGTTTTGGGTCTCAATCACAATTAAAATTCCTGCCTGAGGCACAAACAGATTTTATTTTTGCTGTGATTGCTGAAGAACTTGGTTTCTTAGGATCCTTTTTACTCATTATCTTCTTTGGTCTTTTCTTTACTCGACTTATTAAACATGTCCGTAAACTAAACAATGATTTTAGCATATATTTCATACTCGGTTCGGCGGGCTTGATTTTTATTCAAATGTTTATTAATATTGGTATGAATATAGGTCTGATGCCTGTGGTTGGCATTGCCTTGCCTTTTGTTAGTTATGGTGGTAGTGCTATTATCTCACTATTTATTTTAGTTGGCATCATTCAAAATATTATTATTAAATCAAAAATTAATTATTAGCCGCCATTCTCAGGATAGTTTCTGATTTTGAGCGAGCTCATTACGCTAATATGGAATTAAAATTATCAGCTAAGCTAAGAGAGAAAAAAGAAAAAATTACTGCTCAGGAATTAGCAGCAGTTTTGTATGGTCGCGATCAAGAGACTATTTCTTTAAAACTTAATTATAATGAATTTGAGAAATTATTCGCTGTTGCTGGAGAGTCAAATTTAATTTCTTTAGATTTTAATGGTCAAGCTTTTCCAGTTCTAGTGAAAGCCGTTCAAAAACACGTAGTTAAAGATACTTTTCTTCATATTGATTTCTACAAAGTTAACATGAAGGAAAAGGTTAAGGCCGATGTCCCTCTAAAATTTACTGGTGTTTCTAAAGCAGTCAATGAGCTCGGTGCGGTCTTTATTACTAATATTGATGAATTATCAGTTGAATGTCTTCCTAGTGATTTAGTTGATCATATTATGATTGATATTTCTTCTTTAGAAGAGCCAGGGGATGTCATTAGAGTTGAAGATGTTAAATTACCAGAAGGACTACATTTATTCCATGAAGCTTATGAGATTATTTGTAATGCTGAAGAACCAAAGAAAGTTGAAGAAATTGAAGTAGTTAAAGAAGAGCTAAGCGATGAGGAGGCTAAAAAGGAGACAGAAGAAGGAAAGGAAGAATTAGATAAAGAGAATGAAAAGAAATAATTAGGCAATAATGAGATTAAAAAAACTAAAATTATCTAAAAAAGGGAAGCTAATATTTTTTAGCTCTCTTTTTATTATCATTATTTCAGCCTTTGGTCTATATTATTTAATTTTTAGTCCAGATTTTTTGACCTTGTTTAAATTAAAGCAAAATAATGATCATCAAGAGATAGTTGAGAATATAGAAGACTTAGAAATAATTGATGACTTGACAAATTACTCATCTCGTTGGTTAGATGGAAAAAAAGTAGAGGCTTCAATGGCTGACAGTTTCCCAGTGGCTATTATGATTGATAATGACCCTTTAGCACGACCACAAGCGGGCCTCGCTCAAGCTCTCTTAGTTTATGAGGCTCCAGTGGAAGGCAGAATAACGCGATATTTAGCTGTTTACTTAGCTGACATGGAGCTTGATAAAGTGGGTCCGGTAAGGAGTGCGCGCCCATACTTTGTTCAATTGGCTTCAGAACTCAAGGCTGCTTATCTTCATGTTGGCGGTAGTCCGGAAGCGATCGAATTAATTAAAAAATCCGAAATCTATGACTTAAATGAATTCTATAACGAAAAATATTTTTGGCGTGATTATAATTTCCCAGCACCTCATCATATTTTTACCAATCAAGAGAACTGGCTTAGGTATTTAAACAATCGCGGCTTAGTTGAAAGGCAAACAGATATTTGGCAATTTAAAGAAGAATTTGGTAGCGGGATTGAACAAAAGGACATAGATATCGTTTTCGGACCAGCCTTTCAGGTTCGCTGGGAATACAATCTGATAGATAATGATTATTTGCGAATTCTAAATGATCAAAAAAATATTAGTGAAGGAACTGAGATAAGGGCAAAAAATATTATTATCCAGAAAGTTCGTAGTGAAGTCTTAGATAATGTTGGCAGGCTTAAAATAGAGACATCTGGTGAGGGAGAGGCTATTATTTGTTTAGATGGATCCTGTCGCGGGGCTAAATGGAGGAAGCAGGGAGCTAATAGGACAAAATTTTATGATGATAATAATGATGAAATTCAATTTAACCCTGGTATCACATGGGTTGAATTAGCTGATGATAATACGATGATTAACTATTAATTACACTTTCATCATGTTTTAATTAGAAATTTGATACAACAAGAAAACGAACCTGACCACTGAGATCAGGTTTTTTTTCTATTTTAACTAAAGGTAAGGCCTGAGAAATAAATTCACTTAGTTTTGATGTTTGCTGAGGATTTATTTCCATGATCAAATATAATTGATAACTAGTCGGGATTGTCTTCATGTTAGTAATTAATTGACGGTAGAGGTCTAAACCATCTAAACCACCTAATAGGGCGAGATCAGGCTCAAAACGGATGCTAGGCTCTTTAAATCGTTCTTCTGGACTCAGATAGGGTAGATTAGCCATAATATATATCTCTTTATCAGAACTAGAGACTATTTTTAGCCAAATAGGGTCAAGTAAATTTCCTGATTTAAAAATTATTTTTTTTTCTACCTGTAAATTTTTAGCATTTGCTTGAGCTATTTTTAAAGAGTTTACCGATATATCGGTGGCTAAAAATATGCTGTTATGATATATATGCGAAAATTTTTGGTCTAATTCTTTAGTTAGGGAAATGATAAGGGCGCCTGAACCTGTGCCCAGATCAATGAATATTTTTTCTGATTCACTGGCAGAACTTTTTTTCAAGACAATATTAATAATTTCTTCACTCTCAGGTCTGGGGATTAGTACATCTTCATTAACCATGAATTTTCTAGCATAAAAATATTGTTCTTGTTGAATATAAGCTAGAGGATAATCGTTCTGAAGTTTAGTAATTGATTCTAGAAATAAACTATAATCTGCTCCAGATATTTCTAGTTCAGGTCGAGCTAAAAGATAAGTCAAGTCTACGTTCAGCTGCTTGGCTAGAAGAGAAAAAGCCTGTTTTTGTAAAACAGGATTTAAATTTTTTAAAATATTTTTTAAACTGGACATATTAAACTCGTAGCTCTTTTTTTGCAGTTTTAATCACATCCTCTAAGTCGCCATCCATAATATCACTCAGATTATGCCAATTTCTTCCAATGCGATGATCACTTAAACGATCTTGTGGGAAATTATAGGTTTTAATTTTATCACTTCGATCACCTCCACCAACTTGATTCTTTCTAGTACTAGATTCTCCGGCCAATCGATCTTCTTCTTGTTTGCCTAGAAGACGTGATCTTAAGACTTGTAAAGCTTTTTCTTTATTCTGATGTTGAGATTTTTGGTCTTGGCAGCTAACAATTAGTCCAGTAGGGATATGTAAAATACGAATAGCTGAATAGGTAGTGTTAACGCTTTGCCCACCAGGTCCACTCGAGCAAAATGTATCTATTCTTATATCTGCGGGATTGATCTTGATATCTACTTCTTCAGCTTCTGGTAAGACAACTACGGTAGCGGTGGAGGTATGAACACGACCTTGTTTTTCTGTTTCTGGCACTCTTTGCACACGATGGGTTCCAGCTTCATATTTTAATAGGCCATAAGCACCAAGTCCTTTTACTATAAAGATTAACTCTTTATAGCCGCCAATACCAATTACGTGAGAGTCAATGATTTCACTTTTCCAAGCTTGACGTTCGCAAAAACGAAGATACATTTTAAATAGGTCACCAGCAAAAAGAGCCGCTTCATCACCACCAGCTCCAGCTCTTATTTCAAAGATGGCTGATTTATAATCATTTGGTCCTTCCGGATATTTTATTAGCTCAATTTTATCGTTAACATCTGCTAATTGCTTAGCTAAAGAATTTAGTTCTTCCTCGGCTAATTGCTTTAATTCATCATCTTCGCTATTAGAAAATAGTGTTTCGCCTTCACTGATTTCTTTTTTTAATTTAGCTTCTGTATCTATTAAGGTAATAAGCTCCTTAAGACGAGCATGTTCACGAGCCACTTTAATCATTTCAGTATTATGCTTAGCTAGCTCTGGGTCGGATAAACGTTGTTCTAATTGTTTAAATTGTTCTTTAATCTCTTCGTACATATTAGATATTTAGATAAAAAAATAATCAACTTATTTTAGTCTTACTGTTTGTAAAAAAACATTAACTATGAGTTGATTATTTAAAATTTTTCTTATTTTTTCTTAGTTAAGGTAACTTGGGCTATCTTTTTAATATCTTTTGTCTTAACAACAACTTCTTTTTTTGCTTTTTGTTCTGCTCGGGCTGCTTTCTTAATTTTTTTACCTTTAACTTTAGGAGAAATCTTTTCTTTAGCAGCTAATTTAGCACTAAACTTCTCAACTCGTCTTGCAGTATCAACCAATTTTTGTTTACCGGTGTAAAATGGATGACACTTTGAGCATAATTCAACTTTTATTTCTTTAACAGTTGCACCTGTTAGAAAAGAATTACCGCAAACACAGGTCACGGTACAATCTTTATAATATTTTGGATGAATGTCTTTTTTCATAAATAACTTAGTGGCGGAAAAGCCTGTTTATTTTTTCCTAATTTTGCGGTAAAGGCACAAAAATTAGAATGATAATTTTCTTTAATATGTAAAGATTATCATAACTTTATAAATTAATCAATACCTGTTATACTATCTTCATAATTTATATCCAATTCCCATTATGAGCAAGCCAGGAAATATTGCTAAAAATACATCATATTTAACCGTTGCTTTAATTATCCAGAAGATTATTTCTTTTGCTTATTTTATATTATTAGCTCGCTACCTTGGATTGGATTTGCTTGGTCAGTATTATACAGCTTTGGCCTTCACTACTATTTTCTCTATTTTCATTGATCTTGGCTTTGCTAATATACTAACTAGGGAAGTGGCAAAAGATCAAACAAAAGGATCATTATGGCTTAGATCAGTCATTTCCATGAAAATTGTTTTAGCAATTATTACTTTCATTTTGGCTTTGATCATTGCTTATTTTTTCTATAGTCCTTCTCTGTTAATACTCATTATTATATCCTCATTATCAATGATACTTGACTCATTTACTAGCACTTTTTTTGCTGTGGTTAGAGGTTTTCATAATTTAAAATATGAGAGTGTTGCCTCAATAATTTTCCAATTCATTGTTTTTGTTTTAGGACTATTACTTATCTACTTTAAGTTACCGTTAGTGGCTTTTGTTGGAATTGTAGTAATTGCAAGTAGTTTTAATTTCCTTTACTCATTCTTTATAATTAAATTTCGCTTAAAGTTAAAGGTGGCACCAAATTGGAATATAAATGTTTTTAAGGAGATTCTACAACTTAGTTGGCCTTTTGCTTTATATAATATTTTCCAACGTCTTTATCTCTATTTAGATTCTTTACTCCTAGGCTTTTTAGCAAACTATAATCAGGTCGGTATTTATCAGATTGCTTTTAAGTTAATTTTTGCGCTACAATTCTTACCAATGGCATTTACCGCTTCACTTTATCCTGCTATGAGTTCTTTTTGGCAGAATAATCGTAATAAATTACAAGTTACTTTTGAAAAAGCCTTAAACTATTTATTAATATTATCAATCCCAATTATTTTTGGCGTGTTTAGTCTCGCAGATCAAATTATTCCTCTATTTAAGGTAGGTTCTGAGGCCATTTGGCCTTTACGAATAGCTATATTTGCTTTAGTATTTATGTTTCTTAACTTTCCTGTCGGTTCTTTATTAAATGCTTGTGATCGACAAAAAAAGAACACTTTTAATATGGGCCTTGCGACTGTATTTAGTGTTACTTTAAATTTAGCTTTAATCCCTTTGTGGCAAGCCTTAGGGGCCAGTATCACCGTACTTATGAGCAATGCTCTCATGTTTTTTTTAGGTTTATTTTCATTAAAAGGTCTGATAGATTTCCGAACAATGAACACTTTAAAAGTGCTATTTAAAACACTATTAGCAGCTCTAGTAATGTTGATTTTAATCTATCTCATTAAGCCTTATTTAAATGTTTTTCTAGCAGTGGGACTTGCGGGACTCTCTTATTTCTTTGCTCTATATTCTTTTGGTGGTATTAATCAAAAAGATATACGTGATATAATTAATAGTTTTAAAAAAAATAAATTATGAAAATACTATTAGTTAGTCTTGAGTATCCACCTCAAATCGGTGGCGTCGCTAACTACTATTACAACTTAAAAACTCATTGGCCTGAACCTGAAAATTTTATAGTTTTAGATAATAGTGAAGGGAAGTTGTTGGCTAAAAGAAGATTTCTTCCTTGGTTAAAGTCAATAAAATCAATTTATCGGTCATATCGAAAGAATGATAGCGATTTAGTATTGATTGGCCAAGTTTTACCCCTTGGAACAAGTGCTGCTCTACTTAGTATTTTTTTCCCTTTTCGCTTTGCTGTCTTTCTTCATGGTTTAGATTATAGCTTAGCTAATGCTACTCCACTTAAAAAAGTCCTATGCCGTTTTATTCTAACACGTGCTAGTGTTATTGTATGTGCAAATTCAGAAGTTAGGCGTTTACTTATTAATTCTCAAAAAAATTTAATAAAAAAAATTGAATTACTTAACCCAGGGGCTAAAGTTGAAGAAGCTAAATTTTTTGTAAAAGAAGAACTTAAGGAAAAATATCAATTGAATAATAAAAAGATTATTTTTTCTTTAGGTCGCTTAGTGAGACGAAAAGGTTTTGATCGGGTGATTCAATCTTTGGATAAAGTTGAGCTTGATAATTTTATTTATGTGATTTGTGGACAAGGCAAAGAAAAAAAGTATCTACGTGAATTAGCAGATAGAAGTATTCATCGAAAAAAGATTATTTTTATTGATAACATAAACAATGATGAAAAGTGGGCCTGGCTAAGTTTATGTGATATATTTATAATGCCTGCACGAAACATTGCCGGTGACTTTGAAGGCTTCGGCATCGTCTATTTAGAAGCTAATTTGATGTCTAAACCAGTAATAGCTGGAGCTAGTGGTGGCGTAGCTGATGCCGTAAAGGATGGGGTTAATGGATTACTTATAAACCCAGAAGATAACAATGCTATTAGTGGAGCAATCAATACACTACTTAAGAACCCTAAATTAGCACATGAAATGGGCGAGTGTGGTAGAAAAAGGGCTGAAGCTGATTTCAATTGGATTAATTTAGCTCAAAGCTTAGCCACTAGATTAAATGAAAAATTATGATTTCTATTATTATACCAATCTATAATCAAGCTGATAAATTAGAAGTGGCTCTTTTAAGTATTAAAAACCAAAGCTATTCTGATTGGGAAATTATTATTGTCAACGACGGTTCACAAGATGATCCAGAAACTGTTTTTAATAGTTTTAAAGCATCGCTAAAAAATAATCAAAAAGTTTCTTTTAAAAATCAGAGCAATCAAGGAGCACCAGCGGCTCGTAATTGTGGTTTAAAGGATGCTCAAGGTGATTATCTATTTTTTTGTGATGCTGATGCTAATTTAAGACCTAACGCCTTAGCTAGGCTATTTAATGCTTTACTTGATAATACCCAAGCTAGCTATGCTTATTCTTCTTTTAATTGGGGATTAAAGTTTTTTAAAGTAGGAGAGTTTTCAGCTGAGAAATTAAAACAGATGCCTTACATACATACCATGTCTTTAATCAGACGATCAGATTTTCCTCCAACAGCCTGGGATGAGTCAATCAAAAAATTTCAAGATTGGGATTTATGGTTGACTATGTATGGTCAGGGGAAAATAGGTATTTTTGTCGATGAAATTCTATTTACTATTTCACCTGGCGGAACTATTAGCTCTTGGTTACCTTCCTTTGCTTATCGTTTTTTCCCTACTTTGAAAGCGGTTAAGAAATATAATCAAGCTTTAAAAATAATTAAAGAAAAACATGGTTTACTTTAATAAAATACTAATTTTTTTAAAGAAAAAAGCAAGAGCCTTGAGAATATTAGTTCTCCTAATTGTTATTAGCTTCACCTTGTATTTAGCGCAAGATAGAGAACAAGGTTTAGAGGTTGAAATTGCTAACTGTAAATTTAAGACAGAACTTGCTAAAACAGCCCAAGCTCATTACCAGGGCTTGTCTAATCGGGAGAGCATGAAAAAGAATGAAGCTATGCTGTTTTTATTTAAGAATAAGAAAGTGCGTAATTTTGTCATGCGTGATATGTATTTTCCTTTAGATATTATTTATATACGTGATAATCAGGTTGTTAATTTGTATCAAAATTTAATTCCAGAAGGATCAGAGCCTAAAAATATGTATGAAAGCAGTACTGAAGTCGACGCGGTTTTAGAGATTAACGCTGGTCTAAGTGAGTATTGTTCTATTAAGCCAGGCAGCAAGGTTAGCTGGAAGTAATTATGTTAAAAATTAAATTAAAATTTCCCTATTTATTTATTACAGCTCTACTTTTTTTAGTTGAGCTTTTATCCTTCTTAGCTCATTTTTATCCCGTCTTGCAGCTATATTTTTTACTTGCTATTTTTATTATTGTTTTAATAGTCAGTTTAAAATCATTAGAAACTGGTATTCTAATTTTACTGATTGAATTAATTATTGGTTCTAAGGGTCATTTATTCTCTGCTAATTTATTTGGAATTAGTTTATCATTACGACTTATAATATTTTTAGCTTTAATGATTGCTAGTTTTGCTTTTCTCTTACGTAATAATTTTAAAAAAATCTATCTAGAAAAAATTAAAGTATACAAATTTTGGCCCTTATTAATAGCTCTAGTATTTTTTATATTTTTAGCTGCTATTAATGGCTTTTTATCTGGAAATAATTTTAATGATTTATTTCATGATTTGAATGCGTGGTTGTTTATTCCTATTATTTTACCTTTTATTTTGGTCTATCTACCAAAACCAGAAAAAATACAAATTAAAAGATTAAAAAAAATATTTTTTATAGCAATTATTTTCTTAAGTTTTAAAAGCTTATTTTTCCTTTATGCTTTTTCTCATAATTTAGCTTTTGTTCCTGACTTGTATTTATGGATCAGAAGAAGCGGAATAGGTGAGATAACCTCTATGGGCGGAGGTTATAATCGCATCTTCATTCAATCACAAGTATATTTAGCCATTGCTATTTTTTTAATTTTATTTAAAGCAATAGCGATCAAAGATAATAAATATTTTAACATCTGTTATCTATTATTACTCAGTCTATTTTCCTCTGGCTTAATATTAAGTATGTCTCGAAGTTTTTGGTTGGCTATATTAACTAGCACCTTAATCGCGATGATTGCTATTTTTAAAACTGATTTTAAAGCCTATCTAAAAGCTCTATCATATTTATTTCTGTCACTTCTCATGTCTTTAGCTCTCATATCTGCAGTAACTAAATTTCCTTTTCCTAGCAGTCAAAAAGTCTCACTAGCTGCTTTAGGAGAAAGACTAGAGATTAATAATAGTGAGGCAGCGACAGCTTCTAGATGGGCCCTACTGCCAAAATTAACAGAGAAAATATTAGCTAGGCCATTTACTGGCAGTGGCTTTGGTACAACTATTAGCTATCAATCTCAGGATCCCCGTGTTTTAGCGCAGAATCCAGATGGTAATTATACTAGTTATGCCTTTGAATGGTCCTACCTAGATACATTATTAAAATTAGGAATTTTCGGATTTCTCGTTTTTATTTTACTTATTACCCAAATACTATTATCTCTGTGGAATAAAGCTAAACATTTAAAATCGACAACTTTACTCGCAGTGACCGCTTCTTTACTTTTTTTTCTAATTGTTAATATATTTACTCCCTATTTAAATCATCCACTCGGTTTAGCCTTTTTGCTTTTTAGCTCTTGTTTTGTTAAAAAAAATACTATATAATACAAAATAATTATTGCGTTTTAAGCTTTGCCAAAAGCTGACGTTTAAATTTAAACATTTTATGCCTGAGCAAATTATTACTCAAGATGGTTACAACAAATTAACAAGTGAATTAAATCAATTAAGTACAGTTAAAAGACGAGAAATAGCTGAACGCATTGAAAGGGCTAAAGAGTTAGGGGATTTAAGTGAGAATGCTGAATACAGTGAAGCGAAAGATGCTCAAGCTTTAAACGAGGGAAAAGTTATCGAGCTAATTAATACTTTAAAGAATGTGACCGTGGTGGATAATAAATGTCTTAAAGATGAGGTGTGTATGGGTTCGGTTGTAACTGTTAAATGTGGTGATAAAGAAAAAGTCTATACTTTAGTGAGTTTTAATGAGGCTGACCCAATTAATGGTTTGATTTCTAATGAATCACCTCTGGGGTTAGCTTTCCTTAGCCGTAAAAAAGGTGAAACAGTAAAAGTTGAAACGCCTAAAGGATTGGTGGAATATAAAATTTTAAAAGTAAATTAATTCTTAGATTTATATTGATATAATATGGAGGAAAATAAAAATGAACCAATATCAGAAAGAAATGAGCGTTTAAAGAAATTAAAGACTCTAAAAGAGGTTGGTCTTAATCCGTATCCAGCCACTTCTAAGAGAAGTCATAAGATTATTGAAGTAATTAATAATTTTGATGCTAATTTAAACAATCAAACAGAATTAATCTTAGCAGGAAGAATTAGACGTTTAAGGAATCATGGCAATCTTAGTTTTGTTGATTTAGAAGATGTTTCAGGTAGTCTACAATTAGCCTTTTCAAAGAAAGAATTGGGGGCAGAAAAGTATAAACTATTTGTGAAGTTAATTGATAGCGCTGATTTTATTGAAACAAAAGGTCAGCTTTTTTTAAGTAATCAAGGAGCTAAGACTTTAATGGTGTCTGATTGGAAAATATTAAGTAAAGCTATTGCTCCAATCCCTGATGCTTGGTTTGGGCTTAAGGATGAAGATGAAAGATACCGTAAGCGTTATCTGGACCTATTATTAAATAAAGATCTAAGGGATATTTTTTTAAAAAAAGCCTTATTCTGGGAAGTAGTTCGAGATTTCATGAAAAAAAATGAATTTATAGCCGTAGAAACGCCAACGCTTGAGACTACCACTGGCGGGGCTGAAGCTAACCCATTTAAGACTCATCACGATGATTTCGATTTAGATGTCTATTTACGCATTTCAGTGGGAGAATTATGGCAAAAAAGATTAATGGCTGCTGGCTTTGAAAAAGTTTATGAAATTGGTCGGGTGTATCGTAATGAGGGATCAAGCCCTGATCACCTCCAGGAATTTACTAATTTAGAACTATATTGGGCTTATGCAGATTACAATCAAGGGATGCAATTAACTCAAGAGTTGTTTCAAGAATTAGCAATTAAAGTTTTTGGCAAGACCCAATTTATTAGTCATGGTATGGAGTATGATTTAGCGGGTACTTGGCCTAAAATTGATTATCAAACAGAAATATTCAATAAAACAGGGGTCGATGTACTCCAGGCTAACGAGCTGGAAATTAAAGCTAAACTTAAAGAATTAGGAGTTAAATACGAAGGAGATAATAGGGAAAGGTTAATGGATACTTTATGGAAATATTGCCGGAAAACAATAGCTGGCCCTGTCTTTTTGATTAACCATCCTAAGTTAGTATCGCCACTGGCTAAAGCTAAGCTTGATAGGCCTGAATTAACTGAAAGATTCCAAGTAATTATAGCTGGTAGTGAAATGGGGAATGGTTTTTCTGAATTAAATGATCCAATTGATCAAAGAGAACGATTTGAATTACAACAAAAACTAATTGAAAAAGGCGATAAAGAAGCAATGATGCCTGATTGGGAATTTGTTGAAATGTTAGAACATGGCATGCCCCCTACTTTTGGTTTTGGCTTTGGTGAGAGATTATTTGCTTTCATGTTTAATAAATCAGTTAGGGAGACAACATTATTTCCATTAATGAAGCCAAAAATATCACTGGAGAATGATAAGAAAGTAGTTAAAAATAAAAAAGAAGTTTAATATATTTAGAGTCTAAATCGCATTAATTAAAAAAAATTAAAGATTATTCGGGGATCGTCTAATGGTAGGACTCCAGGTTCTGGTCCTGGCTATCGGGGTTCGAATCCCTGTCCCCGAGCA